>JAOUMF010000517.1 GCA_029881615.1 Alphaproteobacteria bacterium
TGGCGGACAGGGTGCGGGGCATTATCCGTCCGCCGGTTCAGCCTGCGCGGCGGCCAGCCGGTCATTGAACTTGTACCCCACCCCCCAGACGGTCAGCACAAAGTCCGGGTTCGACGGATCCTGCTCGATCTTGGCCCGCAACCGATTGATATGGGAATTGACAGTATGTTCATAGCCGTCATGGCCATAGCCCCAGACCAGGTCCAGCAGTTGCTGGCGCGAATATACCCGGCCAGGATTTTGCGCAAACTGCATCAGCAAATCGAATTCGCGCGCGGTAAGTTCCACCTCGTCGCCGCCGATCTCCACAGTGCGCTTGTCCGGGTCGATCGACATGCGCCCGGCGATGACCAGCGCGCCGCCCTCGCCACCGGCTTTCGGGGTCAACGCCTCGAGCCGGCGAAAGATTGCCTTTACCCGCGCAATCAGCTCGCGAATGCTGAAGGGTTTGGTCAAATAATCATCGGCGCCCATCTCCAGCCCGACCACGCGGTCAACCTCGGAGGATTTGGCGGTCAGCATCAGGATCGGCGTGTAATGATCGCCGGCGCGCAAGCGGCGACAAAATTCCAGCCCCTCCATGCCAGGCAACATCAGATCGAGAATAATCAGATCCCAGCCGCCGGCCACAGCGTATTCGAAACCGGTATCGCCGTCAGACGCGACCTGGACCTCGCAATCCAGGTCGCGCAGATGCAGCGCCACCAGGTCGGCGATGTCCCGGTTATCCTCTACGACCAGTATCCTGCGCGTCACGGCGGAACGGCCCTCCCGTTTCGGGGCGATCATGAAATTCATTTTACGGCATCCATAATGACAATGCCGCGCAGCTTAGCGGCGGAATATCACAAAATCCTCACGGCCAACACCCCCCGACCGCGAAGCATTCCCGCCCGACCCGCCGAGAAACCCACAGGATGCCGGCCCTGCTTTTTCGTCGACGATTGACATTTCATATAATTCGACGTAATTGTATATGAGAATAACCATAAAATTAATATGGATTTTCAGGGAGCCGAGCATGCTCGGAAAATCCCCACCGAACTCCACAAAACCGCCGGAAACAGTAATCTGGCTCCTATTATTTTTCTTTTTGCCGCCCGCTGGGGACTTGCGAGAGTCTTCCCCATGCGAGTGGCTGTCATTCTCGACACAAGAAAGGAGCGGAACATGATTAGAATTACCCTCACCGCATTTCTTGGCCTGCTGATGTTTGTTCCGGCGCTTCATGCTGAACAGCAGTTCGAAACAATCAGCTGCTATTCCGGAACCACAAAGCCTTTCCATGACAACAAGGATTTGACCCTGGTAATGGGCTGGGATCTTGACGGTATCTTCATGAGCCGAAGCGAGAACAAGTTTCTGGACAACGCCACCGTCCATTGCGAGGGAATCTGGCGAGATATGGGCGAAAACAGGCAGATGCAAGCCTATTGCAGGATCATCGATCCAGACGGCGATATGGCGGTAGTCAAGTGGAACGCAAAGGGTGTGGATGCTAGCGCCGAATTCCTGGAAGGAACCGGCAAATACAAGGGCATAAAAGCAAGCTATAAGTCCGAGCCCCTTGCACGGGGCAAGCCGCCAATAAAAGGTTCCTTCGCGGGATGCAATACGCTGACGGGGGCATACGAATTAGCCGAGTAACGTAACGGAAGACGGGGGCAGGCGGGCGTTGTCGCCGCTCTCTCCCGTTCGGCCGCCGGAACGCCTCGCGCGCCTTTTCCACCTCCGCCCGGATCGGGCGCTTCAATATGTCTTAATATGACCCGGGGACTTTCCCGCAAAAACGATTTGTGTGAATATGTGCTGTACTGAGTCAGGCGGACACAACCGATGCAGAATGCACAGAACGACCGCGCGCAGGTCACACAAACCATTGATCATTATTTCCAGGGCATGTACCGCAGCAACGGCCCCGATATTGAAGCATGCTTCCACCCGAACGCAACGGTCACCGGCTATCGCGGCGATGGCGGGGAGCTGGTGGAGATGGATTATGCGGGCTTTCATAAATTCGTGACGTCGCAGCCGCCGCCGGCCGAGAATGGCGAGCCGTTCGAGATGACCATAGATTCCCTGGATATCAAGGGTCGCGCGGCCATGGTGCGCGTCACCGACCGCTACCTCGGCAAACGCTTCACCGATTACCTTCTGCTGCTGAAAACAGACGAGGGCTGGCGAATTTACAACAAGGTCTGGCACGCGGAACCTATTGCAGAGGGTTAAGGCCCAGACGATCGCCGCCTGACCGGACCATCACGGCAATGGACGGCAAACCCGGATGATGGCATTCTTTCCCCCATCGAAAGGTGGAGGGAACCCGGATGCGACGGCCTCTTTCGACAATTACGCTGATATTTATGGCCGCGGCAGCGCTAGCGATGCAAGCCCGCGCCGACGAGCCTGTCGACCTCGAGCTCGTGCTGGCGGTCGACGTCTCGCGCAGCATTGACGCGGATGAGGCAACCCTGCAACGCGAAGGATATGTGCGCGCCTTCCGCGACCCCGAAGTCATCCGCGCCATTCAGCACGGCATATTGGGCCGCATCGCGGTGACCTATGTGGAATGGGCGGGCGCCGGGCATTGGCGGCAGATCGACGGCTGGCAGCTTATCGAAGGGCCCGACGGCGCCGAATCCCTGATTGCGAAGCTGAACGGACTGCCCCCGGCGGCGGCCATGCGCACCTCGATCAGCGGCGCCATTGAATTCGGAATGCGGCAGTTTGTCGACAACGGGTTCGAGGGCACGCGGCGCACCATCGACATTTCCGGTGACGGACCGAACAATGACGGAATCCTG
>JAOUMF010000518.1 GCA_029881615.1 Alphaproteobacteria bacterium
GCGTCCAGCTTACTCACAGGCGTCGGAGTCGACGACGCAGCCAAACTCTTGTTTGACGTGCCATCCTGTTGCTTCGTTACTCCACTATTCGTGGCGGTTCCGGAAGATGTGTTCCGTGTGCTGGAAGCGACCTGGCTATCGGTGCCGGTCTTGCCGTCCGGCTTCTTCGTCGAGCCCGCATTGCTGCTGACGCCGGAAGCCGTGTTAAGCGGGGCAGTGGAGGTTTGCGCCTCGGTACCGGTCTTGCCGTCCGACTTCTTCGTCGAACCCGCATCGCCGCCGGCGCCGGAGGCCGTGTTGCGCGGAGCGGCGGTGGCTTGCGCCTCGGCACCGGTCTTGCCATCCGGCTTCTTCGTCGAGCCCGCTTCGCCACTGACGCCGGAGTCCGTGTTGCGCGGGGCGGCGGAATTTTGCGCCTCGGCACCGGTCTTGCCATCCGGCTTCTTCGTCGAACCCGCATCGCCGCCGGCGCCGGAGGCCGTGTTGCGCGGGGCGGCGGAGGTTTGCGCTTCGGTACCGGTCTTGCCATCCGGCTTCTTCGTCGAGCCCGCATTGCCGCTGGCGCTGCTCGCTCTGGCGGGCGCATCTTCCGCGGCAACAATTACCTGACCTTCTCCAGCGGCTGTTGAGGGAAGCTTTGGAGTAGCTGACTGAATTTCAGACGATGTCGGACGCGCCTTTGCGACCGGCGTAGGTAGCGTGCCACCGGTGCCGGTTTCCGCCGACGATTCGTCGCGCGAGGCCGTCTCGAGACAGGATGCCAATGCCAACAACAGAAAAACCGCCAGGACCGTTCGCCCGAGGTTCATGAATAAAATCCTTCCCGCGGCCGGTTTGTTCTTTTTCCGACCGTCGCTTGGCACTTGTGATCACCCTGTAATTTTCACATGAGTCGCCATAACCAAACCTTAACGAATCTTGTTTTTTTATTACCGTTCGCAGCCATATCCAGCTATTCATCGGTAATCATGAAAAATCCAAAATCCATTTTGATTACCGGGGCGACCAGCGGCATCGGCGCGGCCCTGGCCCGGGAATATGCAGCGCCGGGCGTTCGGCTCGTCCTGTCGGGGCGCGACCCGGCGCGGCTGGAATCGATCGCGGCAGAGGCACGCGCGTCCGGCGCCACGGTTGAAACCGCCATTCTCGACGTCACGAATGAAGAGGCCACGGTCCGCTGGGTCAAAGCTGCCGACGATGCCAGTCCGCTGGATCTTGCGATCGCGAATGCGGGCATTTCCGGCGGCACCCATGGCGGCGGCGAATCGGTGGCGCAAGCCAGCGCCATCTTCGCCACCAACCTTAACGGCGTAGTGAATACGCTGCACCCGGCGGCGGAACGCATGATTGCGCGCGGACATGGCCAGATCGCCATGGTAAGCTCGCTGGCGGGATTTCGCGGCATCCCCGGCGCGCCGGCTTATAGCACCAGCAAGGCCGCGGTAAAGGCATGGGGCGACGCCATGCGCAGCCGACTGAAGCCGCGCGGTGTTACCGTCTCGATTATTTTCCCGGGCTTCGTGCGAACGCCCCTGACCGATGTGAACCAGTTCCCCATGCCGTTTCTTATGGAGGCCGACAAGGCCGCGGCGCTGATCCGCCGTCGCCTGGCGCGCGGCAAGGCCATGATCGCCTTCCCCTGGCCGACATATCTGTTCGTCCGCCTGATGGCCGCCCTGCCCTACCTGGTCAGCGACTTTCTTTATGGCCGCATGCCGGAGAAGAAGTGACTTCAACGCCGGATCTGGCCGCCCTATACAATTTGTTTACCGCCGACCCCTATTGTTACCCATTGTATAACAAACACAGGTCGGGGCCGGCATGCATAAGAAGAACTTTCGGTTTGCAACGTTTATCGCGGTGACGATTACATTTTTTCTAACCGGCTGCGGCGCGGACATAAAGGCCAAATACCACCGGAATACATCGTCGGACCCAGCCACCTTCGCCGAACAAACCATCCGATATGTCAACGAAGAACGCAGACTTCGCGGCCTCAATGAGCTGAAAATTGCTCCCAAGCTGATGCAGGCCAGCCAGTTTCATGCCGAGTATATGGCCCGGGAAGACTGCTACGAGCATGAGTGCCCGAACGGCCCCACTGTACCCGAACGATACCAGAAATTCGGCTATCGCTGGACCAATTTGTCCGAGAATATCGCGGCCGGATACACAACACCCTGGGAAGCCTTTGTCGGCTGGATGACCAGTCCCGGCCACCGCGCCAATATACTTGCCCCGAAGACTCAAACAGTAGGCGCGGGCTATTATTATAACAGGAACGACGGTGGCAACGTGTCCTGGGGGCATTACTGGGCGATGAATTTCGCCGTGCCGCTCTATGCTTACAACGGAACACCCGACGAAGCCGTCGAGGAACTCTTGCGCCTCGCAAACAAATTGCGCGTGGAAAGGGGCCTTGCGCCCTTCAATACCCCGCCGCAACTCACCGCGGTGGCCCGCGAGGAAGCGCGGCTTAAAGGTTTGGCCGACTGTGGTGGGTGCGATCCGAAGAGGCCCTATACATGGCGCCTAAAAGACGCTGGATACAAAAATTCATTTGTAATGGCTTACTATTTTAGCGGAGTGCCGACCCCGGAAGATCTGGCCAACTTATTGGGCCGAGATGAAGTCAACAGCAAATTTCTGGATCCCGCGACCCAGGACATAGGCATCGGTTACTACTTCAAGGACGAGGAAAAATCCGGCGACAGGAAGGCTCATTACTGGGCGATATTTTATGGGATTTACAATTAGCCAGCCGCGTAAT
>JAOUMF010000519.1 GCA_029881615.1 Alphaproteobacteria bacterium
GGCCTGCATGAACGATAATCTAGATCTGGAATGCATCGATCTTGTAAAAAGATTTGGCGCGTTTACCGCTGTCGACGGGGTCTCGCTGTCGGCCCCGCGAGGCTCATTCTTTTCAATTCTCGGCCCATCGGGATGCGGCAAAACCACATTGCTGCGCATGATCGCCGGCTTTCAATCGCCCGATGCGGGCGACATCCGGATCAAGGGCCGCTCTGTTCTCGGCGTCGCGCCGAACCGGCGCAACGTCAACATGATCTTCCAGCATCTGGCGCTGTTCCCGATGATGACGGTTGCCGAAAACGTGGCTTACGGGCTGCAATGCCACGGCACGCCAAAGGCCGAGATCGGCCCGAAGGTCGCCGCCGCCCTGGCCCGAGTCGACCTGCCCGATGCCGGCCCCAAACGCATAGACCAGCTTTCCGGCGGTCAGAAACAACGCATCGCCATTGCGCGTTGCCTGGTGCTCGAACCGGACCTGCTGTTGCTCGACGAACCGCTAGGCGCGCTGGATTTGAAGCTGCGCGAGCATATGAAGGTCGAGCTTAAACAGTTGCAGCAGAAAATCGGCACCACCTTCGTCTACATCACCCATGATCAATCCGAGGCACTGGTCATGTCGGACCAGGTCGCGGTGATGAATCACGGTCGATTCGAACAGATCGGCTCGCCACAGGAACTCTACTACAATCCCCGCACCGCCTTCGTGGCCGGGTTCGTCGGCGACGCAAACCGGTGGCGCGGGCGCGTCGAGGCAGGCGATGCCAAATCCGCGAAAGCCATCACCGGCGACGGCATTGCCCTGACCGCGGCAACCGCCGGCGATCCGCTATCGGCAGGCGACGAGGTGGAAATCTTTGTCCGGCCGGAATCAATCAGCCTGACCCTCGACGAAAAGGGCGTGGCCGATCTGGACAACCGGCTTTCCGGCCAGGTCGAAAACCTGTTGTTCAACGGCGCCAACAGCACGGTCCAGGTGCGCGACGGCCAGACCGGCGGCGAAGTCATGGTGCGCATGCCGCAAACGGCGGAATTTGCAAACCTCGCCCACGGCGCGCCGGTCTATCTGGGCTGGAACAACGATCAGGCCAAATGCTTCCCGGCCGGCGAAGACATCCCGTCAAGCGGGGAGGAGTAGCCATGGGCGGCGGCGCGCCGGGTCTGCGCATTGGTTTTTTTCTATTGCTGTCCCCGCTGGTGCTGTGGCTGGGGCTGCTTATTCTGTTGCCCCATATCGACATGCTGTTTGTTTCGCTGAGGGTTAAGGTCGGTTTGCGCCAGTACGAGCCCGGCTTCGACAATTACATGGAATTCTTCCGCGAGCCGCTTTACTGGAACACCTTCCTGCGCACCGCGGTTATGTCCCTGTCGGCGACCGCCATCACCTTGCTGATCGCCTTCCCGGTCGCCTATTACATCGCCAAGATCGCGCGTGGCCGGACCAAGGGAATCCTTTTCATGCTGTGCCTGATCCCCTTCTGGGTCAGTGAACTGGTCCGCACCTTCGGCTGGATGATCCTGCTGCGCGAATCCGGGGTGGTCAGCAATCTTCTGCAATGGCTGGGGCTGGCCGACGGGCCGGTGGAAATGCTGTATAACGACGCGACGATCATGGTCGGGCTCGTCTATGCGTCGCTGCTGTTCATGGTGGTGCCGCTGATCACCACGCTCGACAGTCTGGACGACAGCATGATCGAGGCCGGCTACGACCTGGGCGGCAACGGCCTTACCGTATTGCGCCGCGTCGTCATTCCACATGCCATGCCGGGAATTGTATCGGGCTGTATCGTCGTCTTCATGCTGACGCTGGGTAATTATCTGACGCCCACGCTGCTGGGTGGCAAACACAGCATGTGGTTCACCGAACAGATCTACACGCAGTTCATCACCCGCTTCAATTGGGAGCAGGGCGCCGCCTTCGGGTTCCTGCTGCTCTTGCTGTCCTCGGCGATCGTCTGGGCGGGCCTTAAGGTCAGCCGGCAAAGCCTGGCCGGAACATTGGGTTAAGGGGAGCAAACACATGATACCGTCGATCCCCCAGCCACGCGCTCTGAAGCTGACCTATGCGGCCTATGTCGCGATTTTCTTCGTCTATCTGGCGGCGCCGCTGATCGTGGTTGGAACTTTTGCCTTCAACGATTCCCTGTTCCCGTCCCTGCCCTGGAACGGGTTCACGCTGGATTGGTTCTTCGGCGACGTTCCCCCGCGCACCGGCCTTTTCCAGGACGGCCCGATTATCGACAGCATCGGTATTTCACTTCTGGTGGCTGTCCTTGTAACGGCGCTTTCGCTGGTGGTTGGAACCTGCAACGCCTTCCTGTTCGAGCGCGAGAATTTCCCCTTCAAGGATATTCTCTATATCGCCATGCTGGCGCCGCTGGTCGTGCCGGGCGTCATTCTGGGCATTTCGATCCTGGTCTTCTCCAACAGCCTGATCAACTGGATAGACGCGCTGTTCGGCATCGAGATCGAACTGCTGCGGCCAGGTTTGCTGTTGGTGGTACTGGGACAGTTCTCCTTCATCACGACCATCGCAACCCTGGTCATCGCGGCGCGGCTGCGAAAATTCGACAGAACCCTGGAGGAGGCCGCGCGAAATCTTGGCGCATCGCAATTTCGCGCCATTCGCACGGTGACCCTGCCCTATCTGCGCCCGGCGATGTTGGGCGCCGGCATCGTCACCCTGCTGATGAGCTTCGAGAACTTCAACACCACCCTTATGCTGGTGGGCCCCGACGCGCCACTGACCATCACCATGTTCGACCGGCTG
>JAOUMF010000031.1 GCA_029881615.1 Alphaproteobacteria bacterium
TAACTCCACGGCCACCAGCCGCAGGCAGACCGCGCGGGAAGAGAGCCTCGAGACGCGGTTTCAGATTGAACAAAACGCGAGGCTTAATACAATGAAAGCATTCGTAAAATTCCGGCGCCTGGCGCTGGCATCAGCCGCCGTCGGCCTGGCCATGGCCACCGGCCTGGGTATCGCTTCGGCGCAGATGGCGCCACTTGAAATACCGTTTGTCGACGAATGGGCAGGATCGCCACACGCCAACGGCAATGGCGAACCCTTCAATCACTGGAACGAAGAAGGCGAAATTCCGCCGGCCTGCGCGCGCTGCCATTCGACCCCTGGTTTCCAGGACCATATCGGCGCCGACGGCACCCCGCCCGGTGTCGACCGTCCCGCGCGGATCGGCACCGTTATCGCCTGCGTCGCCTGTCATAACCACGTGACCCGCCAGATGACCAGCGTCACCTTCCCCTCGGGCATCGAGATCAAGGAGCTTAAACCGGCCTCCGCACGATGCATGCAATGCCACCAGGGCCGGGAATCGACCATCAGCGTGAACGAGGCGCTAAAAGGTCAAACCCCCGATGCCGTGTCCGAGAAACTGCAATTCATCAACATCCATTACCGGGCGGCGGGAGCCACGCGGTATGGCGCCGAGGTCAAGGGCGCGTACGAATATGAAGGCAAGAACTACGCCGGATTTTACGAACACAGCCCGAACTTCACCCAGTGCTCGGATTGCCACGGACTGCATTCGGTCAAGGTCAAGGTCGCGGAATGCGCTGGCTGCCACAAGACGCCGGCGGACATCCGCAAAAAGGAAGACTTGCCCAAGATCCGCAAAAAAATGACCGACGACTATGATGGCGATGGCAATACCGCGGAAGGAATTGGCGAAGAGATCGACGCGTTACAGGTGGCGCTCCTTGCCGCAATCCAGACCTATGCAAAAGACGTGGCTGGAACCCCGCTGCTGTATGACTCGCATAGCTATCCCTATTTCTTCAAGGACAAGAACGGCAACGGCAAGGCGGACCCTGGCGAGGCGATCTATCCGAACCGCTACAAGTCCTGGACACCGCGGCTTTTGAAAGCGGCCTATAATTACCAATTCTCGCTGAAGGACCCCGGCGTCTACACCCATAATCCGCGCTATGTCATTCAGACGCTGTACGACAGCCTGGCCGACCTCGGCACGAAGGTGAAGGTGAACATGGCCGGCATGCACCGGCCGAAATAGCCGAAAGACGGCAGACGGGCGACCCAACCAGGGTCGCCCGCAGTCTTTATTTCCGCACGATCTCCAATAGCCGCAGCAAGCCCTCGTCCCGTTCCGCCGCCAGTTCGGCGATATCGCGCCCCGCGACCTCGCGTTTGACGCCTTCGATGATCTTTTCCGCCACCTCGTCGGTGAGGTCCGGGTCGCCCAGCGACTTCCAGCGCGCCACCTGGCTGGGGCCGAGATGGCGCATGTAATGTTCGATGCCGCCGGCGCCGCCGCCCAGATGATAGTTCATGAAGGGGCCGGCCAGCGCCAGCCGCGGTCCCGGCCCGAAGGCGATGGCCTTGTCGATATCCTCCACGTCGGCCACGTCCTCGGCGATCAGATGCACGGCCTCGCGGAACAGGGCGGCGGTCAGGCGGTTGACCAGATGCCCCGGCAGTTCCTTGCGCAGATGGACGGGAACCTTGCCGGCCGCCTCCCAGAATGCCATGGCGCGTTGCACGGGTTCACTGTCGCGCGGTCCTCCCGCCACCTCGACCAGGGGCAGGATATGCGGCGGATTGAAGGGGTGCCCCAACAGGCAGCGTTCGGGATGGCGCGCGCGCTGGCGGATCTCTGAAATCGTGAAGCTGGAGGTGCAGGAAAACAGCAAGACCTCCGGCGGCGCGATGGCATCCATTTCCTCGAACAATGCCTGTTTGACATCAAGGCGTTCCGGCGCGCATTCCAGCACCGCCTCGGCGCCCTCCAACGCGCCCGCCAGCGATCCGTGAAAGGTCAGCCGCTCGCGAGTCGCCGGCAAGGCCAGGCCCATCCGCTCCATCATGGGCCAATCCCGCGCCACCATGTCGCGCAGGCGCGCTTCGGCACCCTCGGCCGGGTCATGGGCGCTGACATCCCAGCCCATCCGCAGGAAATGCAGCACCCAGCCGCCACCGATCAGCCCCGTTCCAATAATCGCTACCCGCCCCATCGAACCTGCCCCTTTCCAAAAAACTTCTGCGATGTATGTTACCGCCAACTTAGCATTATCGACCTCAACGGAGAAAAGACATGAAAGCCTGGGAAATTGTTTCGGACGGCGGTATCGACGCGCTGGCATGCAACGAGCGGCCGACGCCCCAACCCGGCCCGGGCGAGGTGCTGGTGCGCATGCGCGCCAACTCGATCAATTATCGTGATCTTTCCACCGTGCTGAACCCGGTGGTACGCAACATCCCCTATCCCCGCATTCCCAATTCCGACGGCGCCGGCGAGGTTATCGCCACCGGCCCCGGCGTTACCCGTTGGAAGGCGGGCGACCGGGTCGCCGGCTGCTTCTTCCAGGACTGGCCGGCGGGCGGCATTTCGGCCTCGGCCATGGGCACGGCGCTTGGCGGCACGCTTGACGGCGTGTTGGCCGAAGAAGCGGTGCTGCGCGAAGATGGGCTGGTCGCTATTCCCGATCATCTTTCCTTCGAGGAAGCGGCCTGCCTGCCCTGCGCCGGGGTGACCGCCTGGAACTGCCTGATCGCGGGCGGCGGGCTGAAGGCCGGCGAAACGGTATTGCTGTTGGGCACCGGCGGCGTGTCGATCCTGGCCCTGCAATTCGCCCTGGCCGCCGGGGCGCGGGTCATCATTACCTCGTCCAGCGACGAAAAGCTGGCGCGCGCGCGTTCCATGGGCGCGCACGAAACGATCAATTACGTGAACACACCCGACTGGGCGAAACGCGTGCTTGAACTGACCAACGGCCGCGGCGCCGATCATGTGCTGGAAGTAGGTGGCCCGGGCACCATGGAACAGTCGATCGAGGCATCGGCCGTGGGCGGCAAGATCGCCTATATCGGCGTGCTGACCGGCGGCGCCATCAACCCGCTGGGCCTGATGCGCAAATCGGTTCGCCTGCAGGGCGTCTATGTGGGCAGCCGCGCCATGTTCGAGGACATGAACCGGGCCATGGCGCTGCACGACCTGCATCCGGTGATCGACCGGACGTTCCCCTTCGCCGAGGCCCGCGAGGCCTTCCACCATATGGAAGCGGCCGGACATTTCGGTAAGATCGCGATTTCCATCCCGTAACGAGCCCTGCTCAGGAGACCATCCCATGACCCAGAACGCCCTGTCGGAGCTTTCCGTTCCCGGCACCTTGCGCGCCGGCATCAATCTCAGCAACTTCCTGCTGGTGACGGGCAAGAGCCCGAACGGCGACCCCGAAGGCGTGGCGCCGGACATGGTGGCGGCCCTGGCGAAGCGCCTTGGCGTCGCGGCCTCCTACCACACCTATGCCACACCGGGCGAGGTGGCCGACGCGGCGGCACGGGACGAATGGGATATCGCGCTGATCGCGGTGGAGCCAAAGCGCGCCGAGGTGATCGCCTTCTGCGATCCCTATTGCGAGATCGAGGCCACCTATCTGGTGCCCGGGGACTCGCCCTTTCAGGCGGTGGAGGATGTGGACGCGCCCGGCGTGCGCATCGCGGTGATGGAGCGCGCGGCCTACGACCTCTACCTGACCCGCAATTTGAAACATGCGGAACTGGTCCGCGGCCAGAGCATGGCGGCCGCGGTCGAGCTGTTCGCCAACGAGAAACTGGACGCGCTGGCCGGCCTCGTCCCGGCGCTGAAGGAAAACGTCGGCAACCTGCCGAGCGCGCGCATCCTGCCGGGCCGCTATACCGCCGTGCAACAGTGCATCGGCACCCGCCATGGCCGCCCGGCCCTGAACGCCGAAGTCCGCGCCTTCACCGCCGAGGCCCTGCAAAGCGGCCTGGTCGGCCGGTTGATCGAGAAGCATGGCGTTACCGGAAAGTTGCAGGTGGCTGGCCGGTCCTGAAGCGACCCATTCCGGCGTCGATGCGTTAATCGCTGGTTAGGGCTTCGATGCGATGCTGTTCGTTGAATGCGTTGCAGGTTCCATTCGCCTGTTGCGAATCCGCATAGGAAGAGGAAACGAAAAATGGAGCAAAAATACGGGGCACTCTGCGTCTTTCTGCTCGCGACAGCCCTTCTGGTCGCAAGTTGCGGAATTGATGACGTAATAGCATGCAAAACGGGCAAACATGATTGGGCAGGTCGCGAACTCGTCAGTGTGGGCTGCATTGAAACCCGTGAAATGCACCGCAAGGAGGCCCGCGAGCGAGAAGAGGAAGAACGCCGCAGGAAGGAATACGAGGTCAAATGGGCGGCTGAGAATAAAGTGCGCAAGGCGTGGGAGGCGGTAAATCTCCCCGCTCGCCAGCAGTGGATGGACATGCGAAATATCCAACCCTATCGGGGGTCCGATGCCGCCATGATTCTCGTCGCGCAGGAATACGACGAAAGCGACATTCTCGCCTATTTCGGAGAACTGGCCTACCTCTGCCGCAAGGAAAGGAATTGCGTGCCTTCCGCCAAGCTGGCCATCGCGCCGGCCGCGACCCGCAGGCCCTGGGTGCAACTCATGTCCATGGACGGACGCACGCCCTGCGAACGAGGCTGCGCCGTGGCGCCAGGCGACTATGCGATAGCGGCGCTGGTCCGGATGTCAACCTTCACACCGCAAAACCTGGCGCACATCCAGCGTGCCAAGACGAGACCGGATGGGACCTGGGCAACCATAAATATTGCGAGCGGCGCCCCGAATCTCGACCCTGCCGAAGGGATCATACGGCTGGAACCTGGCCGCGCCTATGCGATCATGTTCCATTCCGTGGTGGAAATCGGTGAAAGATATGTCACTGTCGGGGGCAAGAGCGAAACCAGAAAGGCACCAATCCTGAGATACCGGCTTTACTTCGTATCCAGCGAAAACAAGGTCCGGATACCGGTTCACGTCAACCTGGACGATAGCCTGGCAGACATAAGATAGCGGGCGGCGCATAGCCGGAGGCGCCGCCCGCTGACATGGGGACAGACCGGTTTAGCTTTGCCGCTGTGCCTTGGCGCTTGTCTAATCGACAATGCGCTTCAGCATTTCCACGGAGAATTCATCGATGATCCCGGCGATTGTTTGTTCCACATATTCCTGGATTTCCGCTTCGCCGCAATGCCAGTGATGGGTATCCGATAGCACCGGAACAAGATACCTTTTCCCCGAAACCGAGGCATCGCGCAACGGCCAGAACGCTCCGGTCATGGCAAAGACATGTACTTCACACTCCCTGCCACCCTCGGCATTTGTTCTACGCGTATCGTTTACCGGGGTCGCGAACACCGAGATTCCCACCATCCACTTGCTTTCGCCATCCGTTGGGGTAAATCCCGCCTGGCGCAGCCCGATAACCATGATTGCACGAACCACGCCGGGACGAGGCAATCGGCAGGCATCGGAGGTCTGATCATCAAAGAGGATCATCAGAGGCTGATCGCGTCGAAGGTATTCCTCCATAACGCCACGGCTGTGGGAATTCTGTGCGCTGGCGAACGGAACAACCAGGAAAACCAGGATCGTCGCCCAAGACAATAAGCGCATGGTCCCTCCTTCCGGATCGGCATACAACCTTAACACGATTCACCCTCCAATTTAAAGTTTGAACGAGAATATGTGCGGTATTAAGTCGGAATTCGCCGCGGCGGCCATGCCCTGACCATCCCGGTGGACAGGGCCGCGCCCGTTATCACGAAGCCATGAACAAATTTCCCGCACAGGAACCGCTTGCACCCTATATCGATTCGATATAAATATATCATCCCGATATATAACGAACCGATACGCTTGGACCGAAGCCTCCAGGCTCCACCGCGCTGTTGCAGGAAACTTGTACATGGATGTCAGGACTGTATGTTTGGGCGTGCTGACGCTGGGCGACGCCACCGGCTATGAAATTCGCAAGATGTTCGAGGAAGGCCCCTTCCAGTACTTCACGGACGCGGGTTTTGGGTCGATCTATCCGGCGCTGAAAAAACTGCATGACGAGGCCTATGTCACGCTTCGGGAACAGGCGCAGGACAACCGTCCGGACAAGAAGGTCTATACTATCACGCCCGCCGGGCGCGCCGCGTTCACCGCCGCGCTCGGCAAGGCGCCGGGATTGGACAAATTCCGCTCCGACTTTCTGCTGGCGATATTTTTCGAACATTTCCTGCCGCCGGGCATGATCGAGGAAACCATCGAAGAACGAGCAAGATGGTACCGCGAAAAACTGGAACATATGCAGTCTTGCGATCGGGCGGGATGGGGCGCGGGACCGGTATTCGTCAACCAGTTCGGCCAGGCGATTTACGGCGCGGCGGTGAAGTTCCTGGAAGAAAATCGCGATACGCTGATCGAATCAGCGGCCGACAGATATGAAACCGAAGCCACGAAATAGGCGGGACAAAAAAATTATGAAAAGTTCATACGCAATGGCGCTGGTTATCGCGCTGGCCGCAGTCGGTTGGCTGGCCTCGCCTTACCTGACCGGCGGCACCGCAAACGAGGTAGAGGTCCCCGAGGCAACGCCGACGCCCGTCGTGACAAAGGCGCCCATGCGCGTACAAGTGCGCGAATCGATTGCCGAAATCCGCATCAATTCGCTGATATTGACGGGCCAGACCGAACCGTCACGCCATGCCACCGTCAGCGCGGAAACAGCGGCCCGTGTCATTGCCGTGGAAGCCGAGGAAGGCAGCGTCGTCAAGGAAGGCGACATCATCGTCCGGCTGGCCACGGATGACCGCGAGGCCCAGCTTGCAGAGGCGCGAGCGCTGCTGAAACATCGCCAGATCGAATATAGCGCGGCCAACAAGCTGTCTTCCAAAGGCTATCAAACCCAGACGAAGCTGGCAGAAACCAGTGCCAACCTGGAGTCCGCCGAGGCGCACCTGCGCCGCATCGAAATCGATATGGAACGCACCGTGATCCGTGCCCCCTTCGACGGGGTGATACAGACCCGCATGGTCGAGGTTGGCGACTACCTGAAAGTCGGCAGCCCGGTTGCGCTGGTGATCGACCTCGACCCGCTGATCGCTGTCGCGCAGGTGTCGGAACGCGAGATCGCCGGCGTCGTCAATGGAGTCGATGCCAAGGTGCGCCTGGTAACCGGCGACATCATCGATGGACGGGTACGATATGTCTCGTCGGTCGGCAGCGAGGGCACCCGAACCTTCCGGGTGGAACTGGAAATAGACAACGCGGAAAACCGGCTGGCGGCCGGGCTGACCGCCGAAATTCGCCTGCCGGTAGCTGCGGTCGAGGCGCATAACATGTCGCCGGCCGCGCTGACCCTGGACGACACCGGCGTGATCGGCGTCAAGATCGTGGATGAGCGGAATATTGTGCGCTTCCACCCCATACAACTGGTTTCGGACGGGCTGGATGGAGTCTGGATCGGCGGTCTTCCACGCGAGGCGACGATCATTACCGTGGGCCAGGAGTTCGTAATGCCGGGCCAGACGGTGACGCCCGTGCCGCAAGGCACAACACCGTCAGCAGCAAAACCAAGCAGGAGCGCCTCGTGAGACTGATCGACGCGGCCCTGTCGCATTCGCGCACGGTAATTTCCTTGTTACTGCTGATACTGGTCAGCGGCGCTTACGCATGGATGGAAATCCCGAAGGAAGCCGATCCGGATATCACCATTCCGAAAATCTATGTCACGATCAATCATGAAGGCATCAGCCAGGAAGATGCCGAACGGGCTCTGGTGCGCCCGCTGGAAGAAAAACTTCGCTCCATCGAGGGCGTAAAGGAAATGATCTCGTGGGCGCGCGAGGGCGGCGCCAATATCCTGCTGGAATTCGACGCCGGCTTCGACCCCGACAGCGCGCTGCTGGACGTGCGCGAGGAAGTGGACAGCGCGAAAAAGGATTTGCCCGCCAGCGGCGAAGACCCGCATGTGCAGGAAATCAACATAAGCCTGTTCCCGGTGCTGGTGGTGACCATGTCGGGACCGTTACCGGAACGGACATTGCTGCGCCTGGCGCGCGACGTCAAGGACCGGATCGAAGCGATCCCTGCAGTCCTGGAGGTCAAGATTGCCGGAGATCGCGATGAACGGGTAGAAGTAATCGTCGACCCCGTTCTGGTCGAGAGCTATGCGCTGGATCCCGAACGCATGGCCGTTGTCGTCAGCCGGTTTAACCAGTTGATCGCGGCCGGCGCCATGGATACGGGCCAGGGCCGTTTTTCGGTCAAGGTTCCCGGCATATTCGATTCGGTGCGCGACATCATGAGCTTGCCGGTCAAGGTCGAGGGGAATGCCGTCGTTACGCTGGGCGATATCGCCACTGTGCAGCGTACTTTCCGCGACGCCGATGGATTCGCCCGGGTCAACGGCCACCCGGCACTGGCGCTGGAAGTCTCCAAGCGCGCTGGCGAAAACATCATCGATACCATCGCCGAGGTGCGCGATGTCGTCGAGGCAAGCCGGCTGATCTGGCCGGAAACCGTGGAAGTCACCTACAGTCAGGACAAGTCCAAGGATATCCGGCTGATGCTGGGCGACCTGCAGAACAATGTTATCAGCGCAGTGCTGCTGGTTATGATTGTCGTCATCGCGGCGCTCGGCTGGCGTTCCGGCGTTCTGGTGGGAATTGCCATTCCCGGCTCGTTCCTTAGCGGCATCCTGGTGCTGGCCGCCTTCGGGTTGACGATGAATATCGTGGTGCTGTTCGCGCTGATACTTGCCGTCGGGATGCTGGTGGACGGTGCTATCGTGGTCACCGAATATGCCGACCGAAAGATGACAGAGGGCGAGCCGCGCAAGCTGGCATACGCAATGGCCGCCAAGCGCATGTCATGGCCAATTATCGCCTCGACGGCCACTACCCTGGCGGCCTTCCTCCCGCTGCTGTTCTGGCCGGGCATCGTCGGCCAGTTCATGAAATATCTACCGATCACACTGATCGCTACATTGGCGGCATCGCTGGTCATGGCGCTGGTCTTCGTACCGACCATCGGCGCCTTCATCGGCAAACCCGGCGCCGAGGACGAACATACCGCCCAGGCCCTGGCGGCCGGCAGCGGCGAAGAATTGATGCGCCTGAAGGGGCCTGTCGGCGCATATGTACGCCTGTTGGGGATAACGTTACGCTACCCGTCCCTGGTTCTTGTGTTGGCCCTGGCAACGTTAATGGGCACCTGGGTCGCTTATGGCACGTTCGGCAAGGGCGTTGAGTTTTTCCCGAAGGTGGAACCCGACCGCGCCATCGTACAGGTCCATGCGCGCGGGAACCTGGCGGCGCGAGAACAGGACGAACTGGTTGCCCGGGTCGAGGCACACATACTCGATATCGCCCGGGAACGAGGCGAATTCACTACCGTCTATACCGCCAGCGGCAAACGGGAAACCCGCTCCGAAGAAGCCGAGGATGTAGTTGGCACGATCTCGCTGGATTTCATTGAATGGAACCATCGCCGGCCAGCGCGCGAAATTCTGGCCGAAATTCTACAACGTAGCGCCGAAATCCCGGGCATCATCGTCGAAACCAAGAAAGAAGAAGGCGGGCCGCCAGTGGGCAAGCCGGTTCATATCGAACTGGCCTCCAACGACTGGGAACGGATGGGCACGGCAATCGATCTGGTCCGCACTCATCTGGAGCAGACAGACGGTCTGCGCGATATCGAGGACAGCCGCCCGATCCCCGGCATCGAATGGGAATTGCAGGTCGATCATGAACAGGCCGCGCGCTTCGGCGCCGACGTGGCGGTCATCGGCTGGTTCGTGCAGATGGTCACCAAAGGACTGAACATCAGTTCTTATCGGCCGGACAACAGCGACGACGAGTTGGATATCGTTGTCCGCTTCCCCGAGACAAACAGGAATTTGGGGCAATTGGACAGCATCCGCATCCGGACCGAACTGGGCCTGGTGCCGATCGGCAATTTTGTCAAGCGCGTGGCGCGGCCCAAGGCCGGAACGCTGCAGCGGGTCAACATGCGCCGCGTCATGTCGGTAAAGGCGGACGTAGTGGAAGGCGTACTGGCCGACGACAAAGTCCGCGAACTGCGCCAATGGATCGCCGGCGCCGAATTGCCCGCCGGCGTCACCTGGAAATTCAAGGGCGAAGACGAAGAACAGGCCGCCGCGAAAAGTTTTCTCGGCAAAGCCTTCGGCGTCGCCCTGTTCATCATGGCGATCATCCTGGTAACCCAGTTCAATAGCTTCTACAGCGGGTTCCTGATCCTGTCGGCGGTAATCATGTCGACGGTCGGGGTATTGCTGGGATTGCTGATCACCGGTCAACCCTTCGGCATCGTGATGAGCGGCATCGGCGTTATCGCCCTGGCGGGCATCGTGGTGAATAACAATATCGTGCTTATCGACACGTTCGACCGGCTGCGCGAAATCGAACCCGATGCCAAACTGGCGGTGCTACGAACCGGCGCCCAGCGACTGCGGCCGGTGATGCTCACCACGGTAACGACGATCCTGGGACTGCTGCCCATGGTGCTTCGGGTGAATATCGATTTCGTCAGCCGCGAAAT
>JAOUMF010000520.1 GCA_029881615.1 Alphaproteobacteria bacterium
CGGATATCCTCGGGGTAGCCCGCATCCTGGTTGACCGGCATGGGCAGCGGGTCGGCCGCCGACAATACCTCGATCTCGGCCGCAACCACCTCGACCGAACCGGTCGGCAGCTTCGGATTAACGGTATCCTCGGTCCGCGCGACGACCTCGCCGGTGACGCGAATCACCGATTCGTTGCTGACCCCCTCGGCGACCGCGAACAGCGGGCTGGAAATATCCAGCACCACCTGGGTCAGCCCGTAATGGTCGCGCAAATCGATGAACAGCAGGTTGCCGTGATCGCGCTTGACATGGACCCAGCCGGAAAGCCGGACGGTCTTGCCAACATCGTCGAGACGCAACGCGCCGCAGGTATGGGTGCGGTAATCATGCATTTGTTTAGCCTATCCGGATACTTGAATTCGACGGGGAAAGGCCATGGATTGGCCCGCCTTGTCAAGGGCGGGGTTGCACGGCGAAGTCCGGCAACCCGCGTAGCCATGGAAGAAATCACCCTCAAGACTTCCCCGAATCGCAAAATGGATGTAACACTCGCCCCATGACAATTAAACCAATTACCGATACTACCCGCCTCGCCAATTTTTGCGCCCGGTTATCCTCCGCCGAATATGTTACGGTGGACACCGAATTCATGCGCGAGAACACCTTCTGGCCGATCCTCTGCCTGGTGCAGGTGGCGGGCCCGAACGAGGCCGAATGTATCGACACGCTGGCGCCGGGCATCGACCTGACGCCGCTTTACGAACTGATGGCCGACGAGAAGGTGCTGAAGGTCTTCCACGCCGGCCGCCAGGACCTGGAAATCTTCTATCACGCCATGGGCAAGGTGCCGCATCCGGTATTCGATACCCAGCTGGCCGCCATGGTCTGCGGACTGGGCGACCAGATCGGCTATGAAAATTTGCTGGCCCAGACCATCGGGGTGACCGTCGACAAGTCGTCCCGCTTCACCGACTGGTCGCGCCGGCCGCTGTCGGACAAGCAGCTTGTCTATGCCATGGGCGACGTGACCCATCTGCGCCCGGTCTATGAGAAGCTGGCCGAGCGCATGGAAAAGACCGGCCGTGCCCACTGGCTGGACGAGGAAATGGCGGTGCTGACGGCGCCCGAGACCTACAAGTCGGACCCGGAAGACGCCTGGCGCCGCATCAAGGGCCGCGGGGGCAAGGGCAAGCGGTATCACGCCATTCTGATCGAGGTAGCAGCCTGGCGCGAGCGCGAGGCCCAGCGCCGCGACATCCCCCGCAATCGGATGCTGCGCGACGAGGCGATCCAGGAGATCGCCAGCAGCGCCCCCTTGAAGGCCGAAACGCTGGGCCATGTACGTGGCATATCGCAAAAAATGGCCGAGGGCTCGTCGGGCGAGGCCATTCTGAAGGCCATCCAGGACGGCATCGACCGCCCGGCCCACAGCTTGCCCGCCCCGCCGGAACGCGCCGAACGCCTGCCCCCGGGACTGGGGCCGCTGACCGATCTGCTGAAAGTGCTGCTGAAACAGAACTGCGAGAAGCAGAACGTCGCTGCCCGGCTGGTCGCCAGCGGCGACGACCTTGAGCGTATCGCGGCCGATGACGATGCAGACGTGCGGGCCCTGAAAGGCTGGCGCCGCGAGATCTTCGGCGAGGACGCGCTGGCGCTGAAAGCGGGCAAGATCGCACTGGCGGCCGAGGGTAACAAGATCAGGGTGATCAAGCTGGACTGACGGCTGACGGCCGGTGGCTGAAGGCCGACGCGCGGATCAATCCCATGCACGGACGTTTTCCGCGGGTTTCAGGCCCCGCCGGAGCATGCATCGGCAGGAAAATGAACCAAAATCAAGTTAATTCAGTGATTATTATTTAATATCACATAGTTATGTGACAAAATTCAAATTCACCACCGGACACAAGGCATGACCCTGATCGCGGCCCATATGATCCATGCCCTGGCCTGGCTAAGCTTCGGCATCGGCCATTCGCTGCTGGCCGGGACGCGGGCCAAGGCGTTTTTGACGCCAGTGCTGGGGCCCTGGTACCGCCTGACCTATAATGCGCTGGCCACCATCCATATCCTGGCGGTCTGGCTGATCGGCGGTTGGGCCTTCGCCGGCGCGCCACCTCTGCCCCTGCCCGGCGCGGCGCAGTTCGGCCTTACCGGCCTGTCGATCCTGGGGGTCGCGGTCCTGCTGCTGGCCTTGCGCGGATACGATCTGGGGCGCCTCGCGGGCACGGCCCAGATTCGCGCCCACCGCCGCGGCGTGACCGAGCCGGAAGACGAGCCCCTGCGCATAGACGGTTTCCATGCCTGGGTACGTCACCCGCTCTATGCCGGGGTCTATCTGATCCTCTGGGGCAATGCGCAAACCCCGTTCGGGTTGTCCACCGCGATCTGGGGCTCGGCCTATCTGGCGATCGGAACATTTTTCGAGGAGCGCCGCCTGCGGGCGCTGTACGGCGAAGCCTATGACCGCTACCGCGCCAAGGTTCCCGCAGTCTTCCCCTGGCGCGGCAAGGCATTGTGAATATCGGGAACGCCAACCTCACCCGCCCGGTTTCAGATACCCGTCCGCATATGCCACCCTGTCCGCCCCCGCGAATTTGCGCAGGCGGTCCAGTTCCGCGTCCAGCGCGCGACGGCGGGCGGCGGTGGGCTTGATGCCGGACTCCAGCCACAGGCCGGTGACACGCAGCAGGCCCTCCCCCCGCTCGCATTTCATGTCGATACGACCGATCAGCCTGTCGCCTTCCAGCAGCGGAAAGACGTAATAGCCGTATGTCCGTTTG
>JAOUMF010000521.1 GCA_029881615.1 Alphaproteobacteria bacterium
CGACGTCGTCTTCAACCTGAACCGCTGGTGCGAGAAGCATGTTCCCGGCAACTCCATGGCCGCGCGCGTCGGCGCCCTGCTCGACAAGAAGAGCGAGCGCAAGGAGATGGTCGACGAGAAGCAGGATGACGGCACCACCAAGAAGGTCGAAAAGACAATCGAGATTTTCGGTCCCCGCGACGGTGCGATCACCAAGGTCGATTCTCACACGGTCAAATTATCGTTGCTGGCCCCGGATATCACCATAATCCCAGGCATGGCCGATTATCCGGCTTTGATCGTGCATCGCGATTTCGAGAAAAATGGCGGCGATCTGAAGACCAATCCGGTCGGTACCGGTCCGTTCCTGCTGGAAAGCCTGGAAATCGGCATCAAGGCCAAGGTGAAGCGTAATCCCAATTGGTGGAAGGGCGAGGTCATGCTCGACGGCGTCGAGTGGACCGACTACGGCACCGATCCGGCGGCGGAAGTCGCGGCTTACGAGGCCGACGAAGTCAACCTCAACTACCAGACGACATCCGATTTCGTGGAAATCATGGATGGGCTCGACCTGGTCAAGCATGAGGTCGTAACGGCATCGACGATCGTCGCGCGCATGAATGTCGACAACAAGCCCTACGACAATAAAAATGTCCGCCAGGCGATGCTGCTTGCCGTCGATAACAGCAAGGTGCTGGAAATCGGTTATGGTGGCCTCGGCAAACCGGCCGAAAACCATCATGTGGGTCCGATGCATCCGGAATATTTCAAGCTTCCGGCAATCAAGCGCGATCCCAAGAAGGCCATGGCCATGCTGAAGAAGGAAGGCATGGCGGATTTCGAGCACGAGCTGATCTCGATTGACGACGACTGGCGCCGCAATACAACCGATGCCATCGGCGCCCAGCTTCGCGATGCCGGCATCAAGGTCAAGCGGACCATCATACCGGGTTCGTCCTTCTGGAATGACTGGACCAAATATCCGTTCTCGACCACCAACTGGAACATGCGGCCGCTGGGTGTGCAGGTTCTGGCGCTGGCCTATCGCTCCGGCGAGGCCTGGAACGAGTGCGCATACAGCAATCCGGAGTTCGACAAGAAGCTGGAAGTGGCAATGGGCGTAGCCGACGTCGAAAAGCGGCGGGCCCTGATGGAGGATATCCAGAAAACCCTTCAGGATGCCGCCGTCATCATTCAGCCATACTGGCGCGCGCTCTATTCCCATACGACGGCGAACGTAAAGGGGTACGAAAAGCATCAGACCTTCGAGATGCATTTGGACAAGGTCTGGCTGGAATAGGCCTGGCATTTCTTTCATGGGGGGAACGGGTTTTGCCGTTTCCCCCATGTAGTCCTTGGATTGTTCAATAGCAGGGGGGAATAGATGCTCGCCTTTGTCGCGCGGCGACTGGCCGTGATGTTGGCGACCATGCTGGCGTTGACCTTCGTGGTTTTCACGCTGGTTAATCTTGAGCCAAACCTGCGCAAACTGGCGCTGGAACAGAATAATAACCGCATGTCCGCCCAGGCGGTGGATATCTGGCTGCAGCAAGAGGGCTATCGCCGGCCGCTGATGGTGCGATACGGTGAATGGCTAGGCAATTCGTTGACCGGCGAGTTGGGCTATTCCACCCGTTTCAGGAAACCTGTTGCCGAGATTCTACCGGAACGGCTGGGCTATACCGGCATTCTGGCCTTCTGGGTGATGATTACCATGGTGCCCGGGGCGCTGATCATCGGCGTGCTGGCGGGTATGCGCGAGGGGTCGAAGACAGACCGATCGCTCTCGGTCTTTTCCATCGCCACGACCGCGACGCCGGAATATGTCAGCGGCATTATCTTCACTGTTATCTTCGCGTCCTGGCTGGGCATGCTGAAAGGCGTCGCCAAGGCGGGCGATATCAGCTTCGAGAATTTTACGCTGCCGGTGATGACCATGTCGCTTTACGGCATGGGCTATATCGCGCGCATGACCCGTGCCTCGATGGCCGAGGTGATGACCTCGCAATATATCCGCACGGCGCGGCTGAAGGGTCTGTCCTTCGGTGCCATCGTCGTCAAGCATGCGCTGCGTAATGCGCTGATCGCCCCCTTCACGGTGATCATGCTGCAATTCCCCTGGCTGCTGACAGGCGTGGTGATCGTCGAAAAACTTTTCAATTACAAGGGATTCGGGTGGGTTCTGGTAGAGGCCGCCGATAACAACGATATCGACATGCTGCTGTCCTGTTCGATCGTCTCCGTGGCGGTGGTCATCGTGACCCAGCTGATATCCGATGTCGGCTACGCCTATCTCAACCCCCGGATCAGAGTGAGGTAGACGCGCCATGGAACCTCTTGGAACTATCGAAATCTGGGCCGGCGTGATCGGCCGCTTCTGGCCGGTCTGGCTCTGCATGGGCGTTATCATGGGCGCCAGCTTCGTCTTCAAGCGCAGGCTTGGCCTCTATGGTCGGCTCTATGACAGCGGCGTTGGGGTAATCGGGTTGGGCATCGTGTTGTTCTGGGTGCTGACGGCGATTTTCCCGGACATCATCGCGACCTTCAACCCATTGGAACAGTTCGGTTCGATCAAGCGCAAGCCGCCCGGCACCATCGAGGTGGAAACCGGGATGGCGGCCTATTTCGGCGGCGATAACCTGGGCCGCGATCTGTTCAGTCGCATGGTGCATGGCTCGACATTCGTGCTGACCGTGGCGCCGGCGGCGACACTGGTGGCCTATATGGTGGGTATCGCGCTGGGCCTGCCGGCAGGCTATTTCGGGCGCAAGATCGAT
>JAOUMF010000522.1 GCA_029881615.1 Alphaproteobacteria bacterium
CGACGCCGAGGCAACAGAGAGCCAGCAAGACAAAACCCTCGATGCACGAACCGCCCTGCTCTCCGCGATTGAAGAGCTCTTGTCGGAATCCGTGAATGCCATCGCCGCCGAGACGGAGACTTTGAAGACTGACGCCGACAAGGTCATGAATGCCATTGGCCAGGCCAACGAAGACACCAGCGACATCGCCGCCGCCATCGCCAGGGCGGGGGACGGCGCGACATCGGCTTCGGACGCCATCGGCAATCTGCACACCGAAATCGAAAAGATCGGCGGGCAGGTGATGCATTCGGCCACCATCGCCGCCAGCGCGGTTCAGGAAATGCACAAGGCCAATGAAATTGTCGGATCGCTGGGCGATGCCGCCCGGGAAATCAGCGGCGTCTCGGAACTGATCAACAATATCGCCGGCCAGACCAACCTGTTGGCGCTGAACGCCACCATCGAGGCCGCGCGGGCGGGCGAAGCCGGCAAGGGCTTTGCAGTGGTCGCCAGTGAAGTCAAGAACCTGGCCACCCAGACCGCCAAGGCGACCGAGGGAATCAACGCACAGATCCAGGCAATCCAGGACAAGACCGCCGTCGCCGTCGAGGCGATCGGCATGGTCGGCGGCGTCATCGCGGAAATATTCGACCTCGCCACGGATGTCGCCGGTGAAGTGGACGAACAAGGCGATGCCGTACTGGAAATTAGCAGCGCCATGCGTCAGATATCCAGCGACGCCACCGCTGCGGCTTCCTTGATAGCCGGAATGACGTCAGCCGCCGGGAAAATGGAGCACACATCCGAAAACCTGTCCACCGCCACACACTCCCTGTCCCTGAAAACCGGCGATCTGCGGGACCGGGTAGAGCGGTTCCTGGGCGATCTCCACTCCGCTTGACGAAGGGCCCGGTTCGCCATGCTTGTGGCGACGGCATCGCAAGAATCCATTATTTTAGATGTGATTTTAGCAATCGTTAGCGATGACTTAACAAAATTGATATAGGTATACGTAGGTATACGCAAGGACAGAGAGTCGTAAATCCCAGTTTGAACAGGGATCTGTACGAACTCATGAACTGAATATCCGATTGGCGGTTTGAGAGGCCGACAACGCAGCGCCGAACAGGCGCTCAGCCAAACGGAGATACGGTCAAATGAGTTACACGAGTACAAATTCAAGCCCCGGAAATTCCGGGCTTCTGTCAAATCTGCGCATCGGTAAACGCATCTTTATTCTGGTGGCCATGGGCTTGGCCGGACTGGCCGTGCTGGCCGGCGCATACGTCATCGGCGATGGCCGGATCGAGGCCGCGACCGCCACATATGACGAATTTACGGACATGACCGAACATGCGGCAACGATCGACGGCAACGCGCTGCAGATGCGCCGCCGCGAAAAGGATTTTCTGCTGCGCCGTGACATGAAATATGCCGAGCAATATCACGCGGCCGCGGATGCGGTCATCGGCACCATGGAAAAGATCGAGGGGCAATCGGTCGCCACCGACATCGCCGCCAACCTGCGCAACACCAAAGGCAAGATCGTCGATCATGTGGCCGCCTTCGACAACCTGGTCGCGCTGCACGAGCGGCTAGGTTTCGACGAGAAAGCCGGCCTGCAGGGATCGTTGCGCAAGGCGGTGCATGAGGCCGAGAGCAAGCTTGAGGAACTGAATCTCGACAATCTGACGGTCAAGATGTTGATGATGCGCCGTCACGAGAAGGATTTCATGCTGCGCGGCGACGATAAATACATCAAGAATATCGCCGAGCGCCGCGCCGAGTTCAACGGACTGCTCGACGAGGCCATGATCGCGCAGATGGACAAGGATTCCATCGCGATACTGCTGGACCGGTACGTCAAGGACTTCAACGCCTATGCGGCGGCCTACCAGGAAGAACAGGGCGTGCGCAAGCAGCTCAGCGCGATCTATGCCGAGGCTGAACCAGAACTCGAGAAGCTGTTCGAGGTCGCCGAGGCGGGTCATCAGAATTCATTGATGACACTGGCCAGCGTGCGAACCTTCACACGCAACGCCATCATCGGCACCGGCATAATCACAACCATCATATTCGGCTTGTTCGGACTGTTGCTGGCGCGCAGCATTACACGCCCGATCAACGACATAACCGGCGCCATGATGGCACTGGCCGGGGGCGACAAGACAGTGACCGTCCCGTCGGTCGGCAACAGGGATGAAATCGGCGACATGGCCCGCGCGGTTCTGGTGTTCAAGGACAATATGATCCGCAACGAGCAGATGCAGGCCGAGCAGGAAGCCGAACGCGCGGCCAAGGAACAGCGCGGAGAGAGGGTCGCGGCCCTGACAGATGGTTTTGACGCCAAGGCCCGCGACGTGCTGCAGACGGTCGCATCCGCGGCGACCGAACTGCAACAGACCGCCGAGGGCATGGCAGCCACCGCCGAGCAGACCAATCAGCAGGCCAGTGCGGTCGCAACAGCCTCCAACCAGGCTACCGCGAACGTGCAGACGGTCGCCACGGCCGCCGAGGAACTGTCGGCGTCGATCGCCGAGATCGGCCGCCAGGTCAACCAGTCCGCCAGGATCGCCCAGAACGCAGTGGACGAAGCGACCAGAACCAACCAGGCCGTACGCGGGCTGGACGAGGCCGCGCAACGTATCGGCGAGGTGGTGACGCTGATCAACGATATTGCCGGCCAGACCAACCTTCTGGCGCTGAACGCAACCATCGAGGCCGCGCGGGCGGGTGAAGCCGGCAAGGGCTTCGCGGTCGTTGCCCAGGAG
>JAOUMF010000523.1 GCA_029881615.1 Alphaproteobacteria bacterium
TCGGCATGGTATCGCGGAAGATCACCGGATCGGGCAGTTCCTCCCAGCGGCCGGAGAAGCGCGCCCTGTAATCCACGTCTGGCGCCTCGAAATCCAGTTCGAAATCGACCCAGTTGAAGTGACCGTTATCGATATAGCCGCTTACCTCCCACGGGGGGGCGAACTCGGTCGAGACGCGGCTGGTGGCGGCGGTCAGGTACAGATGCTCGCGGGTCACCCGAAAGGCCTCGACGCCGAGCACCTGTTCGCGGCCTTGCGGATACGCATGTTGCAGCAGCAGCAGCGTCAACTGCTGCACCAGCGCCGGTACATCCAGGCTGTCGGCCTCGCTGCCGAGTTCCAGTTCCAGGCCCCTGGTGATCATCACCCGGCCGTCCAGCAGCATCAGAACGCCCTGCATCGGCTTGTCGCCGAATTTTTCGTCCAGGGTGATCCTGAATTCGTTGCCCGATGCCATTTCGAACAGCCAGTCCGCCGAACCATCGGCGTTTTCGAAATGCACCGTCAGGCGATTCGCGTTGTACCAGGGCGATTCGGCGACGCAGTCCGCCTCGGCCCCCGCAATGTCGGGGCAGGGCGCGGCCTTGGCCGGCGAGGCCAAGCCCGGCGCGGCGAGCGCCAGCAGAAGGATCATGCCGCGACGGATCATAAGGCTGTTGGCTCCATGCATGTCTTGATGCTATTCACTTTTCTTACAATGTTGCAATGCAACGACGGGAGTCGGCCATGCAGAATATCATTCGCCAGCTGGAAGAAAAGCGCGAAGGCGCGCGCATGGGCGGCGGCCAGCGCCGCATCGACGCCCAGCACGGCAAGGGAAAGCTTACCGCGCGCGAACGTATCGAGCTGCTGCTCGACGAGGGTTCCTTCGAGGAATGGGACATGTTCGTCGAACATGACAGCCAGGATTTCGGCATGGCCGACCAGAAAATTCCGGGCGACGGCGTGGTTATCGGGTTCGGCACGGTCAATGGCCGGCTGATCTTCGTCTATAGCCAGGATTTCACCGTTTTCGGCGGCTCGCTGTCGGCGGCCCATGCGCGCAAGATCTGCAAGATCACCGAGCAGGCCATGAAGGTCGGGGCGCCGGTCATCGGCCTCAACGATTCGGGCGGCGCGCGCATCCAGGAAGGCGTGGCCTCGCTGGCCGGATATGCCGACGTGTTCCAGCGCAACGTGCTGGCCTCGGGCGTGGTGCCGCAGATATCGATGATCATGGGGCCCTGCGCCGGCGGCGCGGTCTATTCGCCGGCCATGACCGATTTCATCTTCATGGTGAAGGACAGCTCCTACATGTTCGTCACCGGCCCAGACGTGGTGAAGACCGTCACCCATGAAGAGGTGACCCAGGAACAGCTCGGCGGCGCCGAGACCCATTCCAGCGTGTCGGGCGTGGCCGATCTGGCCTTCGAGAACGATGTCGAGGCGCTGGTCGAGCTGCGCCGCTTCATCGACTTCCTGCCCGCCAACAATCGCGAGGCCCCGCCGGTGCGCCCGACCGAGGATCCGGCCGATCGGATGGAAATCTCGCTCGATACGTTGATCCCGGCGGATACGCACAAGCCATATGACATGAAGGAACTGATCGAGAAGATCGCCGACGAGGGTGATTTTTTCGAGATCGCGCCGAAATATGCCGGCAATATCATCACCGGCTTTGCCCGCATGCAGGGGGCGACCGTCGGTATCGTCGCCAATCAGCCGATGGTGCTGGCCGGCTGCCTGGATATCAATTCCTCGCGCAAGGCAGCGCGTTTCGTGCGTTTCTGTGACTGCTTCAACATACCTATCGTCACCCTGGTCGACGTGCCCGGCTTCCTGCCCGGCACCGCCCAGGAATATGGCGGTATCATTCAGCATGGCGCGAAGCTTCTGTATGCCTATGCCGAGGCGACGGTGCCCAAGGTGACGGTGATTACCCGCAAGGCCTATGGCGGGGCCTATGACGTGATGGCGTCCAAGCATCTGCGCGGTGACGTGAACTATGCCTGGCCGACCGCCGAGATCGCGGTGATGGGGCCGAAGGGCGCGGTGGAGATCATCTTCCGCGCCGATATCGGCGACCAGAAGAAGATCGACGAACGGACCGAGGAATACCGCACCAAGTTCGCCAATCCCTTCGTCGCCGGCTCGCTGGGCTTCATCGACGATGTCATCATGCCCCACAACACGCGCAAGCGCGTCTGCCGCGCGCTGGCCATGCTGAAGGACAAGGAACTGGAAAATCCGTGGAAGAAGCACGGGAACATCCCGCTGTAGGAAAGGCTAAATGGACCAGCGTCTCAGCCTCGTGACCCTCGGCGTCGTCGATATCGTCCGGGCGCGCCGGTTCTACTGCGACGGCCTGGGTTGGCGTGAATCGTCGGCCGGCAACGAGTCGGTCTGCTTTATCGATGCCGGCGGCGTCGTTCTGGGCCTGTACGGCCGCGAGGCGCTGGCCGAGGATGCGGGCATATCCGCCGAGGGAGATGGTTTTGCCGGCTTCGCCCTGGCCCATAATGTCGCCAGCGAGGCCGATGTCGATCGCGTCCTCGCCGAAGCAGTCGCCGCCGGGGCAACGCTGGTCAAGTCGGCCAGGAAGGTGTTCTGGGGTGGTTATTCCGGCTATTTCGCCGATCCGGACGGCCATCTCTGGGAGGTCGCCCACAACCCGTTCTTCCCGCTGAACGCGGACGGCCGGGTGCAACTGCCGCCACCGGCCGACTGACGCCATGGATATGCCGGACGAGGCCGACAGCGGGGCCCGCC
>JAOUMF010000524.1 GCA_029881615.1 Alphaproteobacteria bacterium
GCTGGTTTCGCCAATCGTCTATCGCGACGATGGCGGGGTGGCGCGGCGGCTGCGCGAAATCGCGGCCGAGAGCTATTCGCCCAAGGCGCTGGCCTATCATTACCTCAGCACCGCGCGCGAGAAGGAACGCCGACAGATCGCGGCGAAAGAAACCGTGAAGGCAAAGAAGTATGTCTACGCCCTGCGCCCGCTGTTGACGCTGGACTGGCTGCGCGAGAATGACACCCTGCCGCCCATGGCGATGCCGGAAATCATGACCGGCGTGACGCTGCCCGATGACGTACGCCAGGCGATGATCGACCTCGTCGAATACAAGGCCACGACCCCCGAGGGCGCGCCCATCGATCGCGTACCCCTGCTGGACGGTTGGATGGGCGAGGCCTATGAACGGGGGCGCGCCTATGCCGAGATAGCCCCGGCGCGCGTGACCGACCGGGATCGGCTCGACATGTTCTTTCGCGAGGTTGTTGCCGGCGTGGGCGGGAAATAAAAAGCGTCGCTTGACGGCCCGTCGAAAAGGCGGATGTTACAGGCTGGGAGGAGAATCATATGATTGCTGCCGAGCGGATCGAGGAAGCGGCCTACGACGCGATGTTTCGCGCCGGGATCGAGATTCCCGAAGATTACGAGACTGGCCTGCGCGAATTGGCGAAGTCGGAGGAGGGCGACCTTTCCGCCTTCGTGATCGAGGCGATGCTGGAGAATTACGACGCCGCGCGCGAGGATGGCCGCGCCATGTGCGCCGATACCGGCGTGCCGCGCTATTTCGTCAAGGTGGGTAACGAGGCGCGTGTCGAGGGCGGCTTTATCGAGCTGGAACGCCGGCTGCGCAGCGCCACCGCGCGCGCGACCCACGATATTCCGTTGCGCCCCAACCGCGTTCACCCGCTCTCGCGCCGCGACAACAACAACAATGTCGGACTCAACGCGCCCGAGGTGGAGTGGAGCTTCGAGCCGGATGCCGACTGGATCGACATCACCACGGTGCATAAGGGCGGGCTGTTCGGGTCCGACTATCGCATGCTGTTTCCGGCCGACGGGATCGACGGCATCAAGCGCTTCTTCCTGGATACGCTGATCGCCTTTGGCAAGCGGGGGCTGGCCTGTCAGCCGGCCATCGTCGGCGTGGGCTTGGGCGGGTCGAAGGATGTCTGCATGGCGCTGGGCAAGCAGGCGGCCTGCCTGCGCGTGGTGGGCGACCGTAACCCGGACCCGCAGATCGCGGCGCTGGAAGACGAGCTCAAGGAACTCGGCAACAATATCGGCATGGGGGCGATGGGTTTCGTCGGATCGTCGATGGTGGTGGATTGCCATATCGAGGCCGGCGATTGCCATACCGGCGGCATGCCGATCTCGGTGCATACTTTCTGCCTGGCCTCGCGCCGCGCCACCGCGCGCATCCACGGGGACGGGCGGATCGAAAAACGCACCGATCCCAACTGGTTCACCCCTTACATGCGAAGGGAGACGGTCGAATGGCGGACCATGGAAAAGGTTTGAGGAAGCTGCGGATCAATGTGCCGGTCTCCGACGGTGACCTGGCGCAACTGCGCCCCGGCGACGTGGTCTATCTGGACGGCGTGATCTATACCGGTCGTGAGGGCGTGTATCGCAAGGTGGTCAAGGAGGGCGCGGTGCCGCCGGTCGATCTGCGGGCGCTGTCGAACGTCAACTTCCACTGCTCGCCGGCGGCCAGTGTCGAGGAAGACGGCAGCTTCCGCATGGGCGCGGTAACGGCGACGGCCAGCTTTCGCTTCTCCGCCTCGTTGCCCGAATGGTTCGAGAAGACCGGCTGCAGGGTGATCATCGGCAAGGGCGGGATGAGCGCCGAGGACTACCGCGACATCTTCGTGCCCGCCGGCGCGGTGTATCTGACCACCGTTGGCTACGGCACCGGCGCCCTGTTGGGCCGTGGCATCAAAAAGGTCGAGGCGGCGCACTGGCTGGACGAACTGGGCATCGCCCAGGCCATGTGGGTGCTGCGTGTGGAGAATTTCGGCCCGCTGATCGTGGAAAGCGACTTGCAAGGCAACAGCCTGTTCGAACAGCAGAACGCCCGCATTAACCAGCGCATCGCGATGCTGTACGAAGGCCTGAAGGAGCCGGCGCTGCGACGGCACGGCGAAACGGACGACAAGACCGAGGAACTGATTTGAGGCGCGGAGGCAATGCGTTGACCGTCGGTTGCCGGGCCAATAGACTCTAGTGTGTATAGTCCGGAACAAGCCTTGGCGATCTGAAATTGAGCCCCACGACACCAGATTTGGCGACCGCATCGCAGCGCGATAACGCTATTGGGCAGCTTGAGCAGGTTCTTCTCGCCAGGCCGAATAATTTGCGTGCGGCAAAACAACTGCTGCAACTGCTGGAAGCTCACCAACCCAGCGTGCTCGTGTCTGGTCGTTATACCGATTGCCAGCGGGGGCTTTCGCAGGCTTTCAAGAAGGATGGCTGGGTAGACGAGCTGTATACTCCAAAGGCGCTAGTCGAGCACTACAGAGCTTGGCAGGAATTGCTTGATGCTAGGGAAGTGACCCAAAATCTGCCCGTAACCCAGTTATTCACGGGCCAGCTACTCACAATCAAGGGCGAGTACGGGAATTGCGGCGCGCGGCTGGAGATGTTCAAGCAGCATAGCGTCATCTCGCGGCTTTGCCATGATTGTTACAAGGTGCAAATTTTACCTGTCGATCTGATTGGGCTGATGCAGGTCTATTTCGTCCTGCGCAAACTGGATTTGCCCAATG
>JAOUMF010000032.1 GCA_029881615.1 Alphaproteobacteria bacterium
ATGGCGGGGCTGGTAGCGGTCGGCATCGGCGCTGTGTTGCTCAACCCCGAGCCGCAGGTTCGAACATCGCGGGAATCGGTGGCGCTGGAAGGCAAGGGCCGCGCTTTTCTAGAGCGCAACGCGCATCTTCCCGGGCCTGTATTGGGTTTGTCGGCCTGGATTTACGCCGCCGTGGTTTGTCCCTTCGCCGAATTCATGACGAGGCGTGGATGGATTGCGGTCCTGCTGTTTGTGGCGCTGTATAAATATGGCGACGCGCTACTTGGCGTGATGGCGAACCCGTTCTATCTGGAAATGGGATTCAGCAAGACCGAGATCGGCGCGGTCAGCAAGGGATTCGGCCTGGCCATGACGCTGGTTGGCGCGGCGCTTGGCGGCGTGCTGGTGGCGCGGTATGGCATTTTGCGCGCCCTGCTGGTTTGCGGCGTTCTGCAAGCCGCTTCGAACCTGGTATTCGCGGTGCAGGCCTGGGTCGGCTATTCGATGCCGATGTTGATGGTGACCATCGCGTCGGAGAACCTGTCGGGTGGCATGGGGACGACGGCGTTCGTCGCATATCTGTCCAGCCTGACGAATGTTGCCTATACGGCGACACAGTATGCGCTGTTGTCCTCGCTGATGGCCTTCGCCCGGACATTGTTTGCTTCGGGCGGGGGGTGGCTTGCCGATCAGATGGATTGGATTAGTTTCTTCCTGGTGACAACGTTGGCGGCGCTGCCCGGATTGGCGCTGCTGGTCTGGATGTTGCGGACTTTTCCCGCTGAGTCCAGGAGGCCGGTGGCACCGGCCGCGATTGAGACCGACTGAGCATTTGCACACCAACGAAATCACTGCGTTGCGGCCATTTGCCGCCGGTTATTGTGCGTCGCAACAAAATCGGTTATATACCCGCCTCCCAAATGCGGAGAGAGAGTTATGGACATCAGTAAAATTCCCGTCGGCGACAACCCGCCCTGGGACGTAAACGTCATTATCGAGGTCGCGCTGGGCAGTGACCCGGTGAAGTACGAGTTCGACAAGGAATCCGGCGCCATGTTCGTCGACCGTTTTCTGCATACCGCGATGTTCTATCCGGCCAATTACGGTTTTATCCCCCATACCCTCTCGGGCGACGGCGACCCCTGCGACGTGCTGGTGGCGGGCCGCGTGCCGGTGGCGCCTGGCGCGGTCGTGCGGTCCCGCCCCGTGGGCGTGCTGATGATGGAAGACGAGAGCGGTATCGATGAAAAGATACTCGCCGTGCCGGTCGATCAGCTGCATCCCTATTTCACCGATGTGGTTTCCTATCGCGACCTGCCGGAAATCCTGCGCGATCAGATCGCCCATTTCTTCACCCACTACAAGGATCTGGAGAAAAACAAATGGGCCAAGGTCTCGCGCTGGGGCGAGGCCGAGGAAGCAACCCGCCTGATTGAGGAAGGGATTGCTCGCGCCCAAAACCAGCCCAAGGTTACGGCAATTCGTTGACCCCTTGCCAAATCGTCTTGCCTGGACGCATCCTGTTTCTGTGGAGGCAACCATGCGAGATGATCTGGAAGTTGTTGAGGCCGACATCACACGGTTGGCGGTCGATGTCATCGTCAACGCCGCCAATGAATCGCTTCTGGGCGGCGGTGGCGTGGACGGCGCAATTCACGCCGCGGCCGGCGTCGAATTGCAGGGGGAATGCAGGTTGATCGGGGGCTGTCCCACTGGCGAGGCGCGCATTACCAAGGGTTACAGACTGCCGGCCCGGCATGTCATCCATACGGTGGGACCGATCTGGCACGGCGGTGGTCGCGGCGAGGACGGGCTGCTGGAGTCCTGCTATCGCAACAGCCTGGCGCTGGCCCGCGAGGCCGGCTTGAAAACAATCGCTTTTCCCGCTATTTCGACGGGCGTTTATCACTTTCCCCTTAACCGTGCTGCCGGCATTGCGGTGCGCGCGGTTGTCGACGAGCTGGACCGCAACCGTGGTTCCATCGAAAAAGTAATTTTCTGTACCTTCGGCGCGGCGGCGACCGAGGCCTTTCGTCTAGTCTTGAAGGATTTTTCTTAATGACCATTCGTAGTCTGAACTCGCTGTTCAATCCTTCGGCCATCGCCCTTGTCGGGGCAAGCAAGAGGCCTGGTTCGATCGGCTGGGTGTTGGCGCGAAATCTGATGAGTGCCGGCTTCGATGGGCCGATCATGCCGGTTAATCCCAAGCATCGGGCGGTCGGCGGTGTCCTGGCCTGGCCCAACGTCGCGGCGTTGCCGGTCGTGCCGGACCTGGCAATCGTCAGCACGCCTCCCGATGTGGTGCCCGGCGTGATCGCCGAGCTTCGCGACAAGGGCTGCAAGGCTGTTGTTGTCATAACCGCCGGTTTCGGCGAGGGCGGGGACCATGCCGGCCTGGAACGGGCCGAGGCATTGCGCCGGGCCGCCGGCGACATGCGCATTCTCGGGCCCAATGTTCTCGGTCTGATGGTGCCTGGGGTCGGTCTAAACGCGGGCTTTGCCCACAAGGCACCGCTGCCGGGCGATCTTGCCTTCGTCGCCCAGTCCGGCGCCGTGCTGGCCTCGGTGCTCGACTGGGCATCGACGCGCAATATCGGTTTCTCCCATATGGTCGCGCTTGGCGACATGCTGGATGTCGATTTCGGCGATACGCTCAATTATCTCGGCCGCGATCCGCAGGTGCGCGCGATTTTGCTTTATGTTGAGGCGATTAAAGACGCGCGCGACTTCATGTCGGCGGCGCGTGCCGCGGCCCGTATGAAGCCGGTGGTCGTGGTCAAGGGCGGTCGGCGGCCTGAGGGGGCCCTGGCCGCGAGTTCGCACACTGGCGCGCTGGCGGGCTCGGACGCGGTTTACGACGCTGCTTTCAGCCGGGCCGGCATGCTGCGCGTGATCCATATGTCGGAATTGTTTGATGCCGTCGAAACATTATCCCGCGCGCCCCGTTTCCGCGGCCCGCGCATGGCGATCCTGACCAATGGCGGCGGCATGGGCGTAATGGCGACTGATGCCCTGGTCGATGAAGGCGGCCAGCTTTCCGAACTGTCGCCGGACACCATCGCGCAGCTTGATGCGCTGCTGCCGACAACCTGGAGCCGTGGTAATCCGGTGGACATTATCGGCGATGCCCCGCCGGAGCGCTATGCGGAATCATTACGGCTGCTGCTGGCCGACCCGGGCACCGACGCGGTACTGGTGTTGAACACGCCAACCGCGGTGGCCGACAGCACGGCGGCGGCGCGGGTGGTGGCCGAACAGCTGGCTAAAGATCAGCCACCGCTGTTGACCTGCTGGCTGGGCACCAGTTCGTCATCGCCGGCCCGCAAGACGTTCGTCGACCGCGGCATTCCCAGCTACAACACGCCGGAGGAAGCGGTTCGCGCCTTCATGCACATGGTGCGCTACGACCTGAATCAGAAGCTTCTGATGCAGGTGCCGCAGTCCGTGCCACAGGAGTTCGAGCCGGACACCGCAACGGTTCGCGCCTTGATTGACGAGGCGCTTGAGGCTGGCCGAAGCTGGTTGACCGAGCCCGTGGCGAAGGCCGTGTTGAAGGCTTACGGCGTGCCGGTCGGTGAATTCGCGACGGCGGCCGATGCCGAAGCGGCGGTCGTGGTCGCGCGTGGCATGACGGGCCCGTTTGTCGTCAAGATCGTTTCGCCCGACATTGTCCATAAAAGCGACGTCGGCGGCGTGATGCTCGACCTCAATACGCCGGAGGCGGTCGGCGCGGCGGCCCAGGAGATTCTCGATCGTGCGCGCGAGGCCGCGCCAGAGGCCACCATAGACGGGGTCGTTGTGCAGCAGATGGTGCGTCGGCACGGTTCGCACGAACTGATCGTCGGGATCAGCGAGGATGCGCAATTCGGCCCCGTCGTCCTGTTCGGTCAAGGCGGAATTGCGGTCGAGGAGATTGGCGATACGGCGATGGCCTTGCCACCGTTGAACGCGCTGCTGGCCCGTTCGCTGATCGAACGCACCCGTATTTTCCGCCTGTTGCGCGGCTACCGCGACCAACCGCCGGCGGACCTGGACGCGGTGGCGCTGACCCTGATGCAGGTGGCGCAACTCGCTACCGACTTCGCCGAAATTGTCGATCTCGATATCAACCCGCTGCTGGCCGATGATCGGGGTGTGCTGGCACTGGATGCGCGAATTCGTGTCACGCGCGCCGAAGGCCCGGCCGAAGCCCGGTTGGCCATCCGGCCCTATCCCAAGAATCTCGAAAGCGCCGTGTTCCTGCGCGATGGCAGCGAGATATTCGTTCGCCCGATCCGGCCCGAGGACGCACCGGCCCTGCAGGAGATGGTAGCACGGGCATCCCCGGAGGATTTGCGCCTGCGCTTTTTCCAGCCGATCCGCCGCTTGCCGGAACAGTTGGCGGCACGCCTTACCCAGATCGATTACGATCGCGAGATGGCCTTCATCGCATTCGATCCCGCCGAACCGGAAGCGATTATCGCCGTCGCCCGGCTGATGGCTGATTCCGATGTGCACAAGGCCGAATATGCGATCATAGTGCGCACAGACTGGAAGGGCCGCGGGCTCGGCTATGCGTTGATGCACCGGCTGTTGAATTTTGCCGCGGAACGGGGCATCGCGACGATCTATGGCGAGGTCTTGCGGGAAAACGAGAACATGCTGAACATGGCGCGCGATCTCGGTTTCTCGGCCAAGCCAGACCCGGACGATCCAAGCATCATCGAGGTCCGCCGGCAGGTGTGAGCGGGAAACCGCCCCTCCCGACCGGCGGACACCGAAGCTATTTTTTCGGCATGAAGCGTTTAACCAGAACTTCGGCGATCTGAACGGTGTTCAGGGCCGCGCCCTTGCGCAGGTTGTCGGCGACGATCCAGATATTCAGGCCGTTTTCGACCGTCGGGTCCTCGCGAATGCGACTGATAAAGACCGGATCCTCGCCCGCGCTTTCCTCGGGCGTGACATAGCCTTCGTCCTGGCGATGATCGATCACGGTAATGCCGGGCGCTTTTTTCAAGACCTTGCGGGCTTCTTCCGCCGAAATCGGCCGTTCGAACTCGATATTCACCGCCTCGGCATGGCCGATAAAGACCGGCACGCGCACACAGGTCGCCGTGACCTTGATTTTCGGGTCGAGAATTTTTTTGGTCTCGACCACCATCTTCCATTCTTCCTTGGTCGACCCGTCATCCATGAAGACGTCGATATGGGGAATGACGTTGAAGGCGATCTGTTTGGTGAACTTGTTCTTTTCGATTGGGTCGTTCACATAGATCGCCCGGGTCTGATTGAACAGTTCGTCCATCGCTTCCTTGCCGCCGCCCGATACCGACTGGTAGGTGGCGACGACTACGCGTTTGATGCCCGCCAGGTCATGCAGGGGCTTAAGCGCGGTCACCATCTGAATGGTCGAGCAGTTGGGGTTGGCGATGATCCCCTTTTTTGTGAATCCGGCAATGGCGTCGGGATTTACCTCGGGCACCACCAGCGGCACGTCCGGGTCCATGCGGAAATGCGAGGTGTTGTCGATTACGACCGCACCGGCCTTGGCGGCCTTCGGGCTGTATTCGGCGGAAACCTTGGCGCCCGGCGATGACAGGACGATGTCGGTTCCCGTGAAATCGAACGCGGCGAGATCCTGTACTTTCAGCACCTGATCCTCGCCATAGGAGACTTCCCTGCCTATCGAACGCTCGCTGGCCAGTGCCACGACCTCGTCGGCCGGAAATTCGCGCTCGGCCATGATCTGCAGGAGGCCCTGCCCCACATTTCCCGTCGCGCCAACGACTGCAACCTTGTAACCCATGGATCCTGTATCCCCAGTAAAATCTGGCGCCGATGTAGCGCCTTATAGCCCCGCGCCGCAAGCCCCTGTATGCGGAGGGCAAAAGAAAAGGCCGCTCTGTTGAGCGGCCCGGTGAATTTCCGTAGCTGTTGTTACAGCCGTCAGCCGCCGCCCTGCTCTTGCAAGATCGGTTTGGTAGTGGTGTCGGTCGCAACGGTGGTCGCGGTTTCTGACTCGGCCATATCCAGGCAGGTGGCCTGGACAGTGGTGGCGAAGCCGACAAAACCCATTGCGGCGATCAAGGTCATGAAAATCTTGCGCATGTTTCTCTAACTCCCTCTCGGGTCATGGACGCCAAAGATACGTTGTGCAGGCAATTCGGTCAAGGTGATCGGGATTGGCGGATAATAAACCACGATGGATGCCCTTCCGGGGCTGGAGTCCATTGCCGCAGGTTACGGGCAGATTTCGCAGTTAAATCATGGCATTAAAAAATAACGGCCGGCTCTTGAAGAGCCAGCCGTATTTTCGATCCATTTAATCCTGTCTTACATCAGGGGTGCGCCTTCGACGAAGTATTGAAAGAGCAAGTACGGCCATGCCAGCGCAAGACCGAACCCTTCAGCCGATTTATGCATCACCCAGTCTGCGTCTCCCCAGTTCGACGATAAAAACATAATAAAATATACGCCGAACCCGAGGATATATGCCGAGGCCCCTGTCATCATGATTATCTTGACCATGATGAAATCTCCTTTCCTAGGAAATTCAGGGTTAGTTTCAAGTCACGGTCGAGATTCTGTACGATAATCATTAAAAATAATTTAACGTACAGCGGTCCACAACTTCACCAACCTACTGAAAAATCGCAAACAAACCCAGGTCAGGCAGCCAGTTTGTCAAGTTCCGCCAAAACGGCGTCGCCCATCTGACTGCAGGAAACCGCTTTCATGCCCGGCCCGACGATGTCACCGGTACGGATGCCGGCGCCCAAGACGTTCTGGACGGCTTTTTCCACCAGATCGGCGTCATCGAGAAGCCCGAAGGAATAGCGCAGCATCATGGCATAGCTAAGAATTGTCGCCAGCGGGTTGGCCTTGTCCTGTCCGGCAATGTCGGGGGCGCTGCCATGTACCGGTTCGTACAGCGCGTGGCGCCGGCCGGTTTCGTCTTCCGCGCCCAGGGACGCCGACGGCAACATGCCCAGTGAACCGGTCAGCATTGCCGCGCAATCCGACAGGATGTCGCCAAACAGGTTGTCGGTGACAATTATATCGAACTGCTTGGGATTGCGGACCAGCTGCATGGCGCAGTTGTCGGCATACATGTGGTGCAGTTCCACCTGACTGAATTTTTCCCTATGCAGGGCGGTTACGACTTCGCGCCAGAAGACTCCGGTCTCCATGACATTGGCTTTTTCCACCGAATGAACCTTGTTGCCGCGTTTTGCCGCCATTTCGAAGGCGACATCGGCGATTCGACGGATCTCGTTTTCGGTATAGGCCTGTGTGTCGATGGCGCGGCGCGTGCCGTCGGCCAGCACTTCGATGCCCCGCGGCTCGCCGAAATAAACACCGGCGGTCAGTTCGCGCAGGATCAGAATATCGAGCCCCTCGACAACTTCGCGCTTCAGGGTCGATGCGTCGACCAGCGCGTCGAACACCATGGCTGGCCGCAGGTTGGCAAACAGATCCATTTCCTTGCGCAGTTTCAACAGGCCGGCTTCGGGCCTTTTGTCACGCGGAACGTTGTCATATTGCGGGCCTCCAACAGCCCCAAGAAGCACCGCGTCGGCATTCATTGCCTCGGACAGTGCCTCGTCGCTCAACGGCGTTCCATGCGCATCGTAGGCGGCGCCGCCCACGGGATGTTCCAGAATATCGAAACCGACGGCGCGGCGCTTGTCGAACCAGTCCACGATGCGGCGAACCTGGGTCATTACTTCCACACCGATGCCGTCACCAGGCAGGATAAGCAGGGTCTTGTTGGCGGCCATTCCCTATCAACCTTTCAGTCTGAATGTCTTTTGTATTGTTACAGCCAGGGCTGCGTTTGCTTGCGTTTGGCCTCGAAGCTGTCGATCTTGTCTTTTTTCTGCAGCGTCAGGCCAATGTCATCCAATCCGTTCAGCAGGCAGTGCTTGCGGTGCGAGTCGAGCTCGAACGCGATCTTCTCGCCGTCGGGGCGGGTGACCTCCTGCGCTTCCAGGTCGATTGTCATGGTCGCGTTGGCGCCCTTGCCGGCGTCATCCATGAGCTGATCGATCTGTTCCTGCGGCAGCCTGATCGGCAAAATGCCGTTTTTGAAGCAGTTATTGTAGAAGATGTCGGCGAAATTCGGCGCGATCACGCAGCGGATGCCAAAGTCCAGCAAGGCCCACGGCGCATGTTCGCGTGACGAGCCGCAGCCGAAATTGTCGCCCGCAATCAGAATTTTCGCGTTCTGATATGGCGGCTGGTCCAGCACGAAGTTCTTTGAGTTTCCGTTTTCGTCCTGGCGCAGTTCGGCAAACAGGCCCTCCTTCAGGCCCGTGCGCTTGATCGTCTTCAGATACTGCTTTGGAATGATCATGTCGGTGTCGACATTGACCATGTTCAGGGGGGCGGCGACCCCGGTCAAAATATTGAATTTTTCCATGGGCTTGTCTTTCTGCTCCCTTAGTCCAGGTCGCGCACGTCGGTCAGGTGGCCGGTTACGGCGGCGGCGGCGGCCATGGCCGGGCTTACCAGATGGGTTCGTCCGCCACGGCCCTGGCGACCCTCGAAATTACGGTTCGAGGTCGACGCGCAACGCTGGCCCGGCTCCAGCCGGTCCGTATTCATCGCCAGGCACATGGAACAACCTGGGTTGCGCCACTCGAAGCCGGCCTCGGTGAAGACCTTGTCCAGCCCTTCCTGTTCCGCCTGCTCCTTGACCAGGCCCGAACCCGGTACGATCAGGGCGCGCACGCCCGCGGCTACCTTGCGGCCCTTGGCCACGGCGGCGGCCGCCCGCATGTCCTCGATGCGGCCGTTGGTGCAGGAACCCACGAAAACCGTGTCGATCTTGATGTCGGTGATCTTCATGCCCGCCGTAAGGCCCATATAGTCCAGCTTGCGCTGAATGGCCGCGCGACGCTCTTCGTTCCCGGCGTCGGCCGGGTCGGGTACCACGCCGTCGATCCGCACCACGTCTTCGGGGCTGGTGCCCCATGTGACCTCGGGGATCAGGGTCGAGGCGTCGAGCGTGACTTCGGTGTCGTATACCGCGCCTTCGTCCGATGGCAGGGTCTTCCACCAGGCAACCGCCTGTTCCCACTTCGCGCCTTTCGGCGCCATGGGCCGGCCCTTCAGATATTCGAAGGTGGTCTCGTCGGGTGCGATCAGGCCGGCACGGGCCCCGCCCTCGATGGTCATGTTGCAGATGGTCATGCGCTCTTCCATGGTCAGCGCGCGGATCGCGTCGCCGGCATATTCGATCACATGGCCAGTTCCGCCCGCGGTGCCGATCTTGCCGATGATGGCGAGGATCAGGTCCTTGGCGGTTACGCTTTCCGGCAGCGCCCCCACGACATTGACGCGCATGTTCTTCGCCGGCGCCTGGATCAGGGTCTGGGTGGCCAGCACATGCTCGACCTCCGACGTACCGATGCCAAAGGCCAGCGCACCGAACGCGCCATGGGTCGCGGTATGGCTGTCGCCGCAGACAATGGTCGTACCGGGCAGGGTGAAGCCCTCTTCAGGGCCCGACACATGCACAACGCCGTTCCGAACATCGGATACGTCGAACAGCGGCACGTCGAAATCCCTGCAATTTTTTTGCAGGGTTTCGATCTGGATCCGCGAGTCTTCGGTCATGTCGGATCCGCTGGGGTCGGTCGATATATTATGATCGATGACCGCCAGCGTGGCCTCCCGGTGCCGGACCTTGCGCCCAGCCATGCGCAGCCCTTCGAAGGCCTGCGGGCTGGTCACCTCATGCACCAGATGTCGGTCGATATAGATCACGCAAGTGCCGTCGTCCTGGCGGTCGACGATATGTGCGTCCCAGATCTTGTCGAAAAGCGTGCGCGGTTGTGCCATGGGCGTCTCCACCTTCTCCGATTTTAAGCTATTGCCCGGTTGGTCCGGATCAGCTATCGCCGTTTTCTGCAACCTCGGTCGTGCTGGCCTTGGCCGGCGCGTCCTTGTCACGCCGCACGACGCGTTCGGCAATACGGGCCGATTTGCCGCGGCGACCGCGCAGGTAGTACAGCTTCGCACGGCGCACATCGCCGGTGCGCACCACTTCGATGCCGTCGATGCGGGGGCTGTAAAGCGGGAAAACGCGCTCGACGCCTTCGCCATAGGAAATCTTGCGAACCGTGAAGGAGCTGTTGAGGCCCGCATTCTTGCGCGCGATGCAGACGCCTTCAAAGGCCTGGATGCGTTCGCGAGTTCCCTCGACGACCTTCACAAGGACGCGAAGGGTATCACCGGGCTGAAATTCCTGCGCCGGCCGCTCGGCAGCCAGCTTTTCCATCTGCTCGGCTTCCAGCTTTTCGATCGTATTCATGGCTTGATCCTCGATACTAGTGACTAACTGTTGAAATTACTTGGCCTGTTTCCGTGTCGGTGCGGCATCTTCGCGTTGATAGCGGGCCCATAGGTCGGGTCTGCGTTCGCGGGTAATCCGTTCCGCCTCGGCGCGCCGCCAGGCGCGTATATTCTCGTGATGGCCCGATAGCAGGACTTCCGGTACTTCCCGCCCGCACCAATCGGCGGGTCGGGTGTAGTGCGGA
>JAOUMF010000525.1 GCA_029881615.1 Alphaproteobacteria bacterium
GCGAAATAGCCGACATTCAGCTTGCCGGAGCGGGTGACCGTTCCTTCCAGTGCGTTCAGCCGTTTCGCCAGCAGGCGCAACAGGGTCGTCTTGCCGTTGCCGTTGGCGCCCAGCAATGCGATGCGGTCGTCCATGTCGATGCGCAGATTCATACCCCGCAGCACCGGGTTGTTGGCGTCGTAGCCCGTGGCGGCGCCGTCCAGGGTCACGATCGGCGGGGCCAGCGGCTTGGGCTGGGGGAAGTCGAAACGTTCGGTGCGGTCCTCGATCACGGCAGCGACCGGTTCCATTTTCGCCAGCGCCTTGATCCGGCTCTGCGCCTGACGGGCCTTGGAGGCGGTATAGCGGAACCGATCGATGAACCCCTCGATGCGCTTGCGCTCGGCGGCCTGGCGGGTCGCCATTGCCGATTGAAGAACCAGTGCCTCGCGCCGGGTACGTTCGAACCGGTCATAGCCGCCGCGATAAGTGACGAGTTTTTGCGCCTCGAGATGCCAGATGCCGTCAACTGCCTTGTTCAACAGGTCGCGATCATGACTGACCAGCAGCATGGTGTGGGGGTAATTGGCGAGAAAGCCTTCCAGCCATATGGCGGCTTCCAGATCCAGATGGTTGGTCGGTTCGTCCAGTAGCAGCAGATCGGGTTCGGCGAAAAGGACGGCGGCCAGGGCGACTCGCATCCGCCAGCCACCCGAGAATTCGTCGATGGCGCGTGATTGTGCTTCTTCGTCAAAGCCCAGGCCGGCAAGGATGGTCGCCGCGCGGGCCTCTGCCCGATGCGCGTCGATATCGGCCAGACGTTCATGGATTTCCGCAACCCGGTGCGGATCGGTCGCGGTTTCGGCTTCGGCCAGCAGTTCCGCGCGTTCGATGTTGGCGGCCAGCACGATATCCAGCGGACTTTGTTTTCCGCTCGGGGTTTCCTGGGAAACGGTCCCGATTCGCGCCTTGTTGCGTATGCGAATTTCCCCGTCGTCGGGCGCGATCTTGCCCCCGATCAGCCCCAGCAGGGTTGATTTGCCCGTTCCATTGCGCCCCACAAGCCCGATGCGCGCGCCGGCGGGCAGCCGCACGGTGGCGCGTTCAAGCAGTGTCCGGCCCGCGATCCGGTATGTCAGTCCATCGATTGTCAGCATTGCGGCGCTCACATAGCATGCTTGTGCCGCTGGTCAAAGATGCTGCATGTGCGAAAAGGCTTAAATAGGTGCTTGTTCACTACGATAGGCCCGTCTATAACCCCGCCACCGTTCCGCCCGGGCGTTTTCGGGCATGGAAACACAGAGGATTTAAAAGATATGGCTAAAGAACGCACTCTTTCAATTATCAAGCCGGACGCAACGCGCCGCAATCTGACGGGCAAGATCAATGCTCGTTTCGAGGACGCCGGCTTGCGCATCGTCGCGCAGAAGCGTCTCTGGTTGACCCGTGGTCAGGCCGAGGCATTCTACGGAGTTCACAAGGAACGCGCATTTTTCAAGGATTTGTGCGATTTCATGATCTCGGGTCCGGTTGTGGCTCAGGTCCTGGAAGGCGACAACGCGGTTGCGAAAAACCGTGAAGTCATGGGCGCCACCAATCCGGCCCAGGCCGACGCCGGCACGATCCGCAAGGATTTCGCCGAATCCATCGAGGCCAACTCGGTGCATGGTTCGGACTCGGCCGAAAACGCCGCCATCGAGATTTCGTTCTTCTTCAGCGAGATTGAAGTCGTCGGCTGATAGGCTGCAGAAAAGCATAAAAAAAGGGGCGTGCCCGGCGGGCGCGCCCCTTTTTCGATTCTTGCCGGAATTTTTAGGCGAACGCCCAGCCGAGAAGCAGAAGCACGACGAGAACCGCCGCGCCGCTGAAGATCATCAGCTTCCAGATTTTGTCCCAGGTTTTAAGGTTTTCCTCGGGCGCATTCATGAAGTCCAGTTTATGGTCGGCCATTTCTCTTACCCCTGATGCAACGAAAATTTCGAGCTCTTGGTATACCGAAGAGCCTGATTTGGCAAGTCAGAGAGAGTCCGGATTTCGCAGCGAGCGCATAGTGCAAGACGCGTCCACGAATGCCCTGTCGCCCTCCACGCGAACCCGTCCCTCGGCCACCAGACGTAGCGCCACGGGGTAGATCATATGTTCCTGTTCCAGAACCCGCGCCGCCAGGCTGTCGGGGGTGTCATCGGGTAAAACCGGCACGGCCGCCTGTGCGATGATCGGGCCGGTATCCACGTCCGGGCGCACGAAATGGACACTGCAGCCGGCCAGTTTCACGCCAGCCTCCAGCGCTCTTTCGTGGGTGTCCAGTCCCCGGAATGACGGCAGCAGGGACGGATGGATATTGATCATGCGGTCCCGCCAAGCCTCGATAATCCGGGAATCGAGCAGCCGCATGAAACCGGCCAAGCAAATCAGTTCCGCGCCGTGGCGGCGGATTTCCGCATCCATCGCCGCGTCGAAGCTGGCGCGATCCGGATAATCCTTGTGCGATATGACGGCGGTGGCGATGCCGGCCTCGCGCGCATAGTCCAATCCTGTCGCATCCGCCTTGTTCGACAGCACCAGCACGACTTTCGCCGGATAGTCCGGGGCCGAACAGGCGCGGACCAGCGATTGCATGTTGCTGCCGCGCCCCGAGATCAGGATTGCGACGTTTTGCCGCAGGGTCACGCCGTGGCCTCGACCGTTACCGCCGGCCCATCGCCGCGCGCCGTGATATGGCCGATGCGGGACACGATCTCGCCCGAGTCGGCAAAGACCCCGATCA
>JAOUMF010000526.1 GCA_029881615.1 Alphaproteobacteria bacterium
CTCCGTCTGGCCCGGCCCCGACCCGTAGCCGGCCCCGGCGACGGTCAGCGACAGCGCCATTTCCGGGTGCAGCAGGCCGAAATGCAGGGTCGCGTTGCCGCCCATGGACAGCCCCACGATATGGGCCGCCCCGATGCCCAGATGGCGCATCACATGGGCGATGTCGCGGGCCGCGATCTCCTGGCCATAGGCGTCGAGATCGGCCGGCACGTCGGACGGCGGATAGCCCCGCGCGTTGAAGGCGACACAGCGGTGGCGGCGCGGAAAATGGCGCATTTGCGGCTCCCAGCCGCGATGGTCGGTGGCGAATTCATGAACGAAGACGATCGGCGTGCCGCTGCCCGCCTCCTCGAAATAGAGCCTCGCCCCGTCGGCATCGGCATATGGCATTTTGGCCTCTCCCATTATCCCGCCGGCGATGATAGCAGGCCCCTCGGCGCTGGCAAGACGGCATGCAAAAACCGCCGGATTCGGTGCAGGTTCGGTGCAGGTTTCATGCAGCTTCCGGGCAGGAAAAATAGATCGCCCGGGCAGGGCATGGGCAGATAGCGGGCAGATGGCGGGCAGGTGGCGGGCATGTCGCCCCCGCGCCCCCGTCTCGCGCCCCCGTCTCGCGCGTTCTCGTCCCGCGCGTACCCGCCGGCCCGTCTTCAGGCCCGCGCGTTGGCCGCCATATGGCCGCGGGCCATGCGGCCGGCGACCAGCGCGATGATGAATACCGGCACCAGCAGCAACGCGCCGCCGAAAAACGGCCAGTCATGCCCGGCCTGTTCATACAGCATCCCGGCCCACAGCGGCCCGGTGATGCGCCCGATGCTGGCCGCCCCCTGGGCCGCGCCCAGCACCCCGCCCTTCCAGTCGGCCGGCGCCACGCGGCTGACCAGGCTCTGGATCGAGGGGTTGGTGAGGCTCTGCCCCACCGCCAGCAGCGCCATGGGGATCAGCATCAAGGCCCAGCTGCCGGTCATCGGCACCGCCAGCATCCCGGTCAGCATCACCGCGATGCCGGCCACGATCAGCCGCGCCTCGCCGAAGCGCGCGGCCAGCCGCCCCAGCAGCCCGCCCTGCACGATGGTCATGCAGATTCCGGCGAAGGCCATCAACAGCCCCACGTCGCGCGGGCCCAGCGCCAGCGCCGCCTTGCCCCACAGCGCCAGCATCGATTCCATGCCGACGAAGATGAAATAGCTGGCGAAATAGATACCCAGCAGCAACAGCAGCAGGGGCATGGACAGCATATGGGCGGCGGTGTCGGCGATGGCGCCGTCGCGCGCCGCATGTTTCGCCGGCTCGCGGATCGCCACCGCGGCGATCACGAAGGCCACCAGCGAGGCGACCGCCGAAAACAGGATCGGCGTGCGGAAATCGGGATGTTCGGCCCCCACCGCGATGGCGCCGATCGTCGGCCCGATGACAAACCCGATGCCGAACGCCGCGCCCAGCATCCCCATGCCGCGCGCCCGGCGCTCCGGCACGGTGGTGTCGGCGACCCAGGCCTGCCCGGCCACCAGGAAGGCGGCCATGCAGCCGGCCAGCCCGCGCGCCAGATACATCTCGGTCAGCGACCCGGCATAGGCGAACCAGACATACGAGGCGGCCGTGCCGGCGAAACAGAGCAGCAGCACCGGCTTGCGCCCGACCCGGTCGGACAGCCGCCCCCACAGCGGCGCGGTCAGGAACTGGCAGGCCGAATAGATCGCGAACAGCAACGCCACGTCGAACGCCGAGGCCCCGAACGACACCGCATAGAACGGCAGCAGCGGCACCACCATGCCCAGCCCGATGACGATGGAACAGGTGGCAAGGAATAGAGGCAGCATGGGCGGGGCTTTCGGACGGGGATACGGGGCAGGTTACGGCGCGAATGTCACGCGCGGGGGAACTTAACCGCTGGACGGGGCGGGGTCACCTGGAATTTGTGCGGCGATGTGCAGCGGGGGGGGCGGGGCAATTGTTATTGCTGTAGAACTCAGTTCATTAAACTTTGCGTCCATAAAGTAGTAATGGAGTATTTTTCAAATTATAATTCATATTCATTCAAATAATAATTCGCATTTGTTTAATTTTTTCGAAAATAACTTCTACGGGGTCTTGGCCATATTCTTTCAATTTCACAGCGGTTTCGAGGTCATCGTGAGATAGGGCTACGATCATCTTTCTTCCGCCTATCCACTGATCGCGAGCGGCGTGCCACGCGCCAGAACTCAAACCCTTCCGACAAATAAGAATCCCAAAATGACCGCATCCGTAATGCTTCAAGTAGTGGCTAAATTTGACCACTTCGTTCTTCGGTATTTTGTTTTTATGATTTTTTGCATCAACAACAACATACATCGAATCGTAGTGATCACGAATGACGGACCAATAGTGATGATCCGAAATATTTTCATATATGGCATCGCGCCGATTTTTTCCTCCCTCGTCAGGGACTTCTTCGTCAATAAATGCCAGCGGCGGTGAAAATAGGCAGGAGAATATTCCTATAGCCAATTTCTGATAGGCGAAAGCCGGTTTGCCGGCGCCAGACACCATCTTCTTCTCGTCAAGCATATCGTTCAGAATATCACGGCAACTTCGCTTCTGCGGACCCGTGAATATCATGAGCACTTCTAGGGCGTTCAAAGAAGTTTGATTATTGATGAAATTAAAAATGTCCGCCGGTTGCCAAATCTCAACACCTGCATCAATCGCTATTGCGACTGTTTCGAAGGGGGCAAAGGTATTTACAACGA
>JAOUMF010000527.1 GCA_029881615.1 Alphaproteobacteria bacterium
CGATCCCTTGCGCGGCAAGCATTCCGGCAACCGTATCGCGCGTCGTCTTCAGCCTGTTGATGCGCAAATCCACTGTCGCCTCGCACATCAGGGCGGCGAGTTCGGCCTCAAGCGAATCGCCCAGCGACGAGCCGAACGCCTCCTCCATCCAGTCCGGGATATTGCCCCTTACATGGGCCGGCTGAGCCGGATCGTCGAATCCCTTGCCGGCAAGCGCGGTGGCCAGCCCGCGCTCGTTCTCGTCCAGCCTCGCCGGGCGGTATTGCCCGCCGTCGAACGCGGCGTCCAGGTCGGCCGCACGCCATTCCTCGCCCAACACCAGCGCGATAATTACACGGCCGCGCGAATCGACAGGGTGCCCGGCACCGTCCAGCCACCAGTCGATCTGCGCCCGGCGGCGCAATACGGTATAGACGGTTGCCTGAATGGCCCGCCGGTCGCCGCCACCGGCATAGCGCCGCCTGCGGAACCAGCCGGCGATCAGGGCGTCGGCCGGCCGGGTCCGGTCGGCATCGATCGCGTCGAGCAGTTCGATCGCCGCGGCGACGCGCGCCCCCGGGGTCATGGCGCGCGCGCCGGCTCAGGTTTCGGTGCGGTAATTGGGCGCCTCTCGGGTGACGGTAATGTCATGGACGTGGCTTTCGCGCAGACCCGCGCCGGTAATTTTCACGAAGGTACAGTTACCGTGCATGTCGGGAATGGTCTGGTTCCCGGTGTAACCCATCGCCGCCTTCAGCCCGCCGACCAGCTGGTGGATCACCGTGCCGGCCGGTCCCTTGTAGGGCACGCGTCCTTCGACACCCTCGGGCACCAGTTTCAGCGAATCCGAAACCTCCTGCTGGAAATAGCGGTCGGCCGAGCCGCGGGCCATCGCCCCGACCGAGCCCATGCCGCGATAGGCCTTGTAGGAACGGCCCTGGAAAAGAAACACCTCGCCCGGCGCTTCTTCCGTGCCGGCCAGCAAGGAACCGATCATCGCGCAATCCGCCCCGGCGGCGATGGCCTTGGCCAGGTCGCCGGAATATTTGATGCCGCCATCCGCAATGGCGGTAACGCCCGCCTGGCGACAGACGGCCACTGCGTTCATGATGGCGGTAAGTTGCGGCACACCTACGCCGGCAACGATCCGGGTCGTGCAGATCGATCCCGGGCCGATGCCGATCTTGATGGCGTCGGCGCCAGCATCTATCAGCGCCTGGGCGCCTTCCTTGGTGGCGATATTGCCGGCGATGATCTGGGTGCGGTTGCTCAGCTTCTTGATCTGTCCCACCGCTTCGATGACGCCTTTGCTGTGGCCGTGGGCGGTGTCGACCACCACCACGTCGGCGCCCGCATCGATCAGCGCCTCGGCGCGGGCCAAGCCGTCCGGGCCGACGCCGGTTGCCGCGGCGGCGCGCAGGCGGCCCTGCTCGTCCTTGCAGGCGTTCGGGAATTTCTCGGACTTTTCGATGTCCTTCACCGTAATCAGGCCGACGCATTGGCGGTCGTCATCGACCACCAGCAGCTTCTCGATCCGGTGCTGATGCAGCAGGTGGCGCGCCTCTTCACTGCCGACACCTTCCTTGACCGTCACCAGCCCGCGCTTGGTCATCAGTTCCTTGACCGGCTGGTTCGGATTGTCCGCAAACCGCACATCGCGGTTGGTCAGGATGCCGACCAGCCGGTTGCTGCGTTTGGTCACGACGGGAATGCCGGAAATACCGTGATGCGCCATCAATTGCAGGGCGTCCGCCAGGCTTTGTTCAGGATTGATGGTGATCGGATTCACCACCATGCCCGACTCATAGCGCTTGACCCGTCGAACCTCCTCGGCCTGGCGCTCGATATCCATATTCTTGTGGATCACGCCCATTCCGCCAGCCTGGGCCATGGCAATCGCCATATTGCATTCCGTGACCGTATCCATGGCAGAGGATATCAGCGGAATGCCGAGCTCGATGCTTTTGGTAAGCCTGGTGCGGGTATCGGCCTGTCCCGGCAAAACGCTTGATGCCGCCGGTTGAAGCAAGACATCGTCGAATGTGAGACCTTCAATCAGCTCCATATATCACCCCCGTTGAAAGTCGCCGCATCATACACAGGATTCGGGCCCTGCCAAGGCCCCCTGCACGTGGCGTATTGCCACCTCCGGGATTGATTTTCATCGTTCAACTGTGTTTTAGTAAAATTTCGTTAAATTTTAAGGGGAAGCAAGCCATGAGAACAGGCACAGGAACAGCTTTTGGCTATTTCGCAATGGCCGCACTGATTGCCGGCACGGTGGCCTTCTCGGTCACGCCGGCGAACGCCGGCAATGCCTACGGCAAGGACGGCAATCCGGGCCAGTCCAAGGGCCATGCGGAGAACGGTGGGCCGGCAGCTACAAACAACGGCAATGGCAATCTGGCATCGGCCATGGGATCGCTGAACGCGGCGCATGCATCGGCCAACGGCCTTGCGCATGCCAGTCCGAAATCGCGGGTCGGTATGCTGGCCGCCTATATGGACGCGATGGTGGTCTACGAGACGGAATACGGGCTGGTAGACTGGGATGCCTATAACGATCTGATGGACCAGATCGCTGACATCGACGGCCAGATCGCGGGCTTGCAGGCGGACATCGCGGCGCTTGACGATACGTCGCCGACCTACGAGGCCGACAAGGCCGCCCTGGAGGGACAGATCGCGACCCTCGAAGGCGACAAGGCATCGCTGCAGGCCGATGCCGATGCGTTGACCGCCGCG
>JAOUMF010000033.1 GCA_029881615.1 Alphaproteobacteria bacterium
ATCCTCGGCACTCACCACCTCACCGGTCGCCGCCTTCACCAGCGGCGGCCCGCCCAGGAAGATCGTGCCCTGGTTCCTGACGATGATGGATTCGTCCGACATCGCCGGCACGTAGGCGCCACCGGCGGTGCAGGAGCCCATGACCACCGCAATCTGTGGAATGCCGGCGGCCGACATGGTCGCCTGATTATAAAAAATGCGGCCGAAATGATCGCGGTCGGGGAAGACCTCATCCTGGTTCGGCAAATTCGCGCCGCCCGAATCCACCAGATAGACGCAAGGCAGGTTGTTCTCGCGGGCAACTTCCTGCGCGCGCAAATGTTTTTTCACCGTAACGGGATAATAGGTGCCGCCCTTCACCGTCGCATCGTTGCAAACCACCACGCATTCAATGCCGGCAATGCGGCCTATGCCGGTGATGATGCCGGCCGACGCGATATCCGCATCGTACATGCCATGGGCCGCCATCTGCGACAATTCCAGGAACGGAGAGCCGGAATCCAGCAGCGCCCTTACGCGCTCGCGCGGCAGCATCTTGCCGCGTCCGGTATGTTTGTGCCGCGCGGCCTCGCCACCGCCCAGCTTGACCTTCTCGATCTCGGCGCGAAGATCGTCGACCACGGCCTGCATGGCGGTTCTGTTGTCGGCGAATTCAGGCGTGCGGCTGTCTATGGTTGATTTGAGAACCGTCATGACCGGGCCCTACCAGCCGCCGGTTTCAAGCCAGCGATCGATTTCGTCCAGCTTGTCATGTCCCCAGAAAGGTTCGCCATCGACGAAAATGTAGGGAGAGCCGAAAACGCCGCGTTCGATGGCCGCATTGACCTCGGCCTTCAGCCGCGCCTTGACGTCCGGGTCATTCAGCGCGGCCTGCAGGGCCTCGGCATCGACACCGATCCCGGTAGCGACCGCGATCACGGCACCGGCGCTGGAGATTTCCTCGCCCGCGGCGAATGCCCGATCATAAAGAGCCAGCGCCAGTTCTTTCGCCTTGGAGGGGTCGCTGTCCGACAGCCAGTAGAAAGCCCTTGCCGCAGCCACCGACAAGAACGGGAATTTCTCGGGAATCCTGAACGAAATCCCCAGGCCACGGGCGGTGCGCGGCAGATCGATGCGGGCGTAATCGCCTTTCATGGGAATTTCAAGCAACGGCTTGGAACCGGTCGTGGCGAATGCAGCGCCGATCAAATGCGGCCGCCAGATGACATCCCGGCCATGTTTCGCGGCGATATCCTCTATTCGCCGGGCTGCCAGATATCCATACGGGCTGGAAAAATCGAAATAGAAATCGATCGGGGCTGGCATGAGACCTCGCTATCCTGATTTTATTGTTTATTGCTACTTATGTTTATTATTTCGCCACGATGGTGGCCACCAGAATCTCGGGCATGTTGTTCAGCCGAATGGGATATTCGTCGGTGCCGATGCCCCCGGTGACAAACATCTGGTGCTGATTTTCCTCGATCAGCCCATAGGCGTATTTACCGGGAACGCCGCTCGGCATGACGGGCAGCGGAAATTCGGGAATATTCACCAGCCCGCCATGGGTAAAGCCCGCGAACACAAGGTCGACCTTTGGCGGAATAGCCTTGAAACGGGCCGGATTATGAACCATGCCAAAGGCCGGATCACCCTTTGGCAATCCCGCCATCACCCTGGGGTAATTGGACGGCTCGTCGCTGAACCCGACAACCGACAGACGCTTTTTCTGTGCCAGCTTTATCGATACCACGCTGTCGGACAACACCGTGATTTTCGCCTTTTTCAACTCGGCGGTTAAAAGCTTGCCGCCGTCCTGCATATCCCGCCTGCCCAAAAGCGCCAGAACGGCATATTTTGCCTCTATCCCGCCCAGCACAGGCGCGAAATCTCGCGGCGAGACCGGATTCGTAAAGAAATCGCCGGGCATGAAGCTACCAAGCAACATGACAATATCCGGCTCTGCGTCGTTTATCCGTGCGACCACGGTTTCAAGCCTGTCCAGATCGACATATGGCGACCCGACATGCAGGTCGGAGACCACAACGACCCTGATTGGCTGCCAATGCTGGGGCCATTGCGCCGAGGCAATCTTCGTCTGGGTATAACGCAGCCCGCCGGGTTCGTGCATGACGCTCCAGACACCAACGCCCGCCGCCAGCAAAACCAGAAATAAAACAAGCTTCGAAAGAAAGCCTATTATCTGGCCAATAGTAGACCTTTCCGCCATCGCCATATGCCCCTTCGCTATAGAATTGCGGGTTCCGATCTTGCGGACGCGCGCCCGTGACCGTCATCATGCCCGAATACCGGGGCATATCATATCTTGGCGGTAGAATACTGTTTCCCGACCCGCCCGTCACTTGAAGATCATTACCATCTTTCCGGGTATGGCCCAAGGCGCGGCGTGCGCCCTATCGTCGCGAATACCACGAAGATTCTCGCTAACCCGCAGCCAGCGTTATCATGGCGATTTCCGGGGGCATGTTGAAACGCGCCGGCACGGCGCTGGTTCCCAAGCCCGAGGTTACGTAAAGATGCCGCCCCTCCTCCTCGACCAGTCCGTAAGCCATGCGCCTTGGCGTGCCGCCGACCGGATAGGGCGTGCCGACGAAAGGCAGGCGGAACTGGCCACCATGGGTATGACCGGCAAAGGTCACGGCGACGCGCTCGGGCATGCCGAAAAATGTGACCGGGTCGTGGACCAGCCCGATCACCGGCTCGTCCTCGGGGATGGAATCGAAGGTGGTCACCATGCAAGGCTCGCGCGTCGATTCATCGGCCAGCCCGGCGATCCAGATCCGTCCCCCGGGCAAATCGATCGACGCCGATTCGTTTTCCAGCACATGAATGCCGGCCTCTTCCAACTCGCGGCGGATTTCCTCGCCGTCATGCCACCAGTCGTGGTTGCCCAGCACCGAAAACACCCCGTGGCGCGCCTTCAGATTCGACAGGCTGCGCGCGATCTCCCGCGGCTGAACGAAACGGCCGAACAGCACGCCCTCGATCACATAGTCGCCCAGCAATACGATAAGGTCCGGCTCCATCGCGTTGACCCGCTCAACCACCTTGTCGAGCTGCTTGACCTTGAACCAGGGTGCCCCGACCTGAAAATCGCCCAGCACGGCAATGCGCAGATCGCCGCAAGTGCCCGGCCAGCGCGCGCTTTCCAACCTGAGATGGCGTTCCTTCACCATCCGCGGCTCCACCAGGAAACCCCAGGCGCCGGCGGTCGTGAAACCAACGCCGCCAAGCGTCATCAATGCATCCATAATCGCCGGATCGGCCATTCTCAAAATCTCCTAACGAACAAGGGCGGCGAACCGCCTACCAGGGTAATGATGTTCCGTCATAATTAAAAAAGCGGCCACTTTCGGCCGCACCGGCGCGCTCAATAACCGCGCGCATGCCACTGACACTGGTCGTCATGTCGATGGGGGCGGACGCGCCGCCCATATCCGTCTGCACCCAACCGGGATGTAACAAAAGACAGATAACCCCTTTTTCAGAAATATCAAGCGAAAGACTTTTGACCGCTATATTTAGCGCAGTCTTCGAAGATCTGTAAATATAAGATCCTCCGCTGGTGTTATCGGAAATACTTCCAACCTTACTAGAAATAAAAACCATTTTTTTCTTTTGCGATGACATCACCGGCCCCGCCAGCGCCGCCGCCACCCGCATCGGCCCCATCAGGTTGATGCGCAAAACCTGTTCCCAGGCATCGTAATCCAGCGCGTCGAAAGGCAAATTACGTGGGCCGTATATGCCGGCATTATTGATCAGCAGGTCGATCTTCTCGCCGGCCATGGCCTTGCCCAACGCACCCACACTATCGGCGTCCGCAACATCGAGAGCATGGACCTCGCCCGCGCCGTCATAACTGTCCGGGTTGCGGCAGGTCGCAATCACGCGCCAGCCATCGGCCGCGTATTGCCGGGCAAATTCGCCGCCAATCCCTCGACTGGCCCCGGTAATAAGAACTGTCGGCATGCTCTCTATCTCTCTCGTCTCAATCGCCTGCGATGAATACGGTTATCCGCCATCCTTCGGCGGTCTTTTCAATTCTGGCGCGGTAATCGATCGCCATGCGGGAATCTTCGGTCGACAGATATACCGTCCGCCCGGGCGGCAGCTTCACCGGATACCAGCCTTCCGTGCCCTGCGCCTGATAATCCAGTTGCAGCACGCTCCAGGACAGTTTCGCCGCCACCGAAGCATTCGCCTTGGGCGCCGTGCGTGCGACGGCATCCTTCCGGGTAACATAAACCGTCTCATACGGATCGCAGTGTGAACAACCCGGCACATCGATACAGGCCAAATAGGGCGTACAGAAGGCGCCGTCTTCCATGAAAACGCCACCGAGTTCCAGCACCGTCTGCAATTCACGCCAATAGGGTTCCCCCTGCCACTCATCGTTGCCCGTCAGGGCCAGACGAAAGTTTTCGCGGCCATAATCGCCACCGAAAGAAAGTTTTATATCCTGACTGGCCTGGGACACTACATAATCCGCGTCGCGACGATGCACGGCCTCAAGCAGGGCCGCGCGATACGCCGCAAATCCCGGATTGCGAGACGCCTCGTCCACCGGCTCCAGACGCAAATCCTGCGCCAGCACCAGCCCCGGACCGGCGAGCCCGAAACAAACGGCAGCGGCCGCCAGAAGCGCCCGATTCCATGCTAATTCATACAAAATACGCGAATCCTTCTCTCCCAACCCGCTAATATTACCAAACATTTGCAAATTAAAGGTTTACAGGAGCCAACTGGATTCAAAGAATTTCGAAATGCGCCTCTACCGGGATGCAATCGGCGCCATTAACCGGCACCTGATCCTGCGGGCAGGCGGAAAAGACGACCACCGCGTCCATGTCGGCGCGAAACACCACATAATCTCCGGGCCTGGAGACCGGCGGCAGAAAATCCAGCCCGCCATCGACATTGACCGGAATATTCATCCACAAATTCAGCGGCGCCGGCGTTTCCTGCGCGGTGAAAGCGATTTCCATCAACGCAAGATGCAGATTGTCGGTACAGTTTTCGTGATCGTCGCCGCAACCAAGAAGCTGATAACGGTACTTGTCGCAGGCCGCCATCAACGTATCGTGAATTCCCGGCGAGGTATCCTCCAGCAAGGTCAGGATCGGCCGCCGCCGATTGGTTACCAGCGCATCGCCGACCTTCGGGAAAATGCTGCCCGATGCAACGCGCATATGTTCCATCGACATGAATTCCCAGGGCTCGTCGTGATTGAAGGCCCAGCTATCGACGACTTGCGTGCCATGGGTATTGATCACCTTGATGGTCTTGCCCTTGGCGATCCGCGCCGCCTTGCCCCGCCGCGCGGGGATCGTCACCAGGTCGCCCATCGTCAATGAACCCTTTCGAGAGCCACCGCCGTGGCCTCGCCACCACCGATGCACAGCGACGCCACGCCGCGATCGACATCGTACTTCGCCATGGCCGCCATCAGCGTCGCCATGATGCGCGCGCCCGACGCGCCCACGGGGTGGCCCAGCGCACAAGCCCCGCCATGCACGTTCATCTTGTCATGTGGAATATCCAGATCGCGCATGGCCGCCATGGTGACAACGGCGAAGGCCTCGTTGACCTCGTACAGCCCGACCTCGTCCTTGTCCCAGCCGGCGCGATCAAGAACCTTGCGGATCGCATCGATCGGCGCGGTGGTGAACCAGGCCGGCGCCTGGGCATGGGTGGCATGGGCACGCAGGATGGCCAGCGGCTTGCATCCCCGCCTCTCGGCCTCGGACATGCGCATCATCACCAGCGCCGCCGCGCCGTCGGAAATCGAGCTGGAATTTGCCGGCGTCACCGTGCCGCCCTCGCGAAAAGCCGGCTTCAGCGTGGGTATCTTTTCCAGGTTGGCCTTGCCGGGCTGCTCGTCGGCCTCCACCGTCACTTCGCCCTTGCGCGACTTCACGGTAACCGGCGCGATTTCGCCCGCGAAAGACCCGTCCCGGGTCGCCTGCTGCGCCCGTTTCAGCGAAGTAATGGCGAATTCATCCTGGGCTTCGCGGGTGAACTGGTATTTTTCCGCCGTATCTTCCGCATAGGCGCCCATCAGCTTGCCCGGCTCGTAGGCGTCTTCCAGCCCATCGATGAACATATGGTCCAGGACCCTGCCATGGCCAAGACGATAACCGCCACGGGCGCGATCCAGCAGATAGGGCGCGTTCGACATGCTTTCCAACCCGCCGGCGACGATTATATCGGCGGATCCGGCCGCAATCAGGTCATGCCCGAACATCGCCGCCTTCATGCCCGAACCGCACATCTTGTTGATCGTGGTGCAACCCACCGCATCGGGGATACCGGCGCCAAAGGCCGCCTGGCGCGCCGGTGCCTGGCCCATGCCAGCCGGCAGCACGCAGCCCATCACCACCTCGCCAACCTCCTCGCCCTTCACGTTGGCGCGCGTCAGCGCCGACTCGATGGCGATGCTACCCAGCCTGGGCGCGGTAACGGACGACAATTCACCCTGAAAACCGCCCATGGGCGTGCGGGCGGCGGAGACGATAACGATGGGGTCGGCACTCATGCAAAACTCCTGTTGGCGCGAAGACGGACAGCCACAAGATCGGATGGACGGTGGCCACAAGACATTATGCAGGTTTGTGCATATCGATGGAAGAGAGGGCAACCGCGGGCCGATTTACGGCGACGGGAAATATCCGGAGCGGATCAGCGCGCGGTCTCCGGCGGCGCACCGGCCTCGCCCTGGATCAGGGATTCGCCGGGCTTCACGATGGTGAATTCAACGGGCCTGAGCTCTGGTTTCATGGCGCCATCGGCGGCCATGGTCACGGCGGTGAATGTCGTTTCCTCCAGCGGGCCGGTATCGGGAAAATCTTCGCGGTAATGGGCCCCACGCGAATCCTCGCGGGCCAGCGCCGCCACCGCGATGCTTTTCGAGACCAGCAACAGGCTTTCCAGATTCAACCAGTCATGCCAGGTAATGTTGAACTCGCGGCCCGTGTCGGGAATACCCGTGACCTCCAGTTCCGCCGTCATATCGTCCAGTTCCGCCAGCGCATCGCGCATCTCACCGGCCTCGCGAATGATGCCGACCTTGTCCCACATCAGATTATCAAGGCGGTCGCGCAGCCCGTACAGGCCGCCGGACTTGCCCCCGAAGGGCCTGAGCGACGACGCCATCGCGGCTTCCGCAGCACCCATGTCCGGTTCGCGGAAGGCGCCCTCTCGGCCGACGAATTCAGCCATGACATCGCCGGAAATGCCCCCATAGACAGTGGAATTGGCGACCCCGTTGCCGCCCAGCCGGTTGGCGCCATGCACGCCGCCGGCATCCTCGCCGGCCACGAACAGGCCGGGGATGGCGGTGGCGGTATCCAGTTCCATCTCGATCCCGCCCATCATGTAATGGGCGGTCGGCACCACCTCGACCCGCCCGCCGGCGAGATCGAAACCGCAATCGGCGCAACGCGTGACCATGCCCTTGAACTTTTTAGCCACAAAGTCCGGGCCGAGATGCTTCATCTCGATATAGACGCCGCCCAGCGGCGTGGCCTGGCCATCGCGCATTTCCCGATAGATCGAGCGGCTGACAACGTCGCGCGTCGCCCGCTCGCCATGTTCGTGGTAGTTGAACATGAAGCGCTCGCCGGCGCCGTTCAGCAGATATCCGCCGGCGCCGCGCAGGCCCTCCTCCAGCACCGTGCCGGTCATTCGCGTATCCGGCCCGGCCAGCAGGCCGGTGGGATGAAACTGTACCATTTCCATATCGCGCAAACTGAGGCCCGACCGCAGCGCCATCGCCATGCCGTCGCAGCTCTTGTCGCCCGACGGTGTGTGATAGCGGTACATGGTCGGCCCGCCGCCCGCGCCCAGCAATACGGCCTTGGCCCGCACCAGCACGAAATCGCCCCTGCGCATGTCGATGAACAGCACACCCGCGATGCCCTCGCCGCCCTTCGCGGGGACCAGCGCGATGGCGCGATGTTCCTCCATGCGGTTGATCTTGCGCGCCCATACCTGCTCGGCCAGGCGGTTGACGATCTCGATGCCAGTTAGGTCGCCCTTATGCACCGTGCGGTCGAAGCTCTGCCCAGCAAAAGCCTTCTGGTGCAGCGTGCCGTCCGGATTGCGGTCGAAGAAGCAACCTAGCTCGTTTTCCAGCTCGCGAACGCGCTCCACCGCCACATTGACCAGCTTCCAGGCCAGATCCTGATTCGGCAGCCACTTGCCGCCGACGATGGTATCCATGAAATGGCGCTCGATGGAATCGCCAGCCGCCAGCGCGACATTGTAACCACCCTGAACCATGCGGGTGCAGCCGGACTTGCCCAGCAGCCCCTTGGCGGCGACGGTGATGTCCAGCGCCGGGTTCGCCTTGTGCGCATGCAGCGCGGCAAACAGCCCCGCCCCGCCGGAGCCGATGATCAGGATGTCTGTCTGTTCGGTGCGGATCGCCGTCATGTCATACCAGTCCCAGCGCCAGCGCGGCGCCAAATAGAAGGGCCGCGCCAATGCCTATCGCAATGCGCGCTTTCTGGCCTTCCGACCAGGGCAAGAATTCAAGCGCCAACAGGCGAATTCCACCGGTCATATGCAGGGCCAGCAGCACCACGATCCCCCACTCGCCGAATTTCACCAGTGGCCGGTCGGTCCAGGCGATGGCGGCATCGAAGGCCGAGGCGTTTATTGCCGAACCCAGCACCAGGAAATGCGCCGGCAGGAACAGAACCAGCGCCAGCCCCGACAGGCGATGCAGCAGGAAGGCCCAGAAACCCGGGTGATTGCGCGAAGGCCGGATCATGCCGCGCCCTCGCCGACAACGGCCAGCACCGCGCGCAGTCCCCAGACCAGAAGCAGCGCCGCCGTTGCCCAGGCCGCGCCATTTACAGTCCGCCGGCCGAGACGCGTCCACTCGGCAAGAATGCCGCGCAGGCCGATCGAGCCGTGAATGGCGACGGTTACGACGAACAAACCATAGAACAGTCCCCACCCCAGGTTGCCACGCGTCCGACCGAGAATCTCTTCGGCGCTCAACCCGCCCTGAACGGCATAGATAATGACGGCGAGATGTATCAGTACCAGCAGGGCAAGGATCGCGGCCGAGGCTCGTTGCAGGAAGTAAAGGCGCATGTTCATCACCTTTCCCCCTTCAAAAGGGCCACCAGCGACGCCCGCTTCAGACCGGCGATGGATCGCGTCGGATTGATTTCCACCGGACAATGTTCGGCGCAGGACTGATGCGAATGGCAATTGCCGCAGCCCGCATCCCCACTCACGGCCCGCAACAGGCCCGCGCGATCGCCGTCGCGAACGTCGTTCAGTGCGGCCCAGGCGCGATTTAGGGCCGCCGGCCCCAGGTAATCCTGGTCCCAGGAGACCACGTCGCAAGCGCTGTAACAGACCGCGCAATTGATGCATTCGATGGCGGCGTCCGCGGCGCGGCGTTCGGGACTGTCGGGCAGGATCGGAACCAGCGGATCGTCGCGGCTGATCGCCGCCTCGAAGCGCCCGCGCGCGGCCTGCCATTTTTCGAAGAACCCGGTCATGTCGGTCGCCAGATCCTTGATAACCGGCATATTTTCCAAGGGTTCGATGACAAGCCGGCCATCCCCCGCGACCTTCGAGACATGGGTGCGGCAGGTCCAGCGCGGCCGGCCATTCACCGTCATGGCGCAAGAGCCGCATACCCCGACCCGGCAGGCAAAGCGATAGGTCAATGTGGGATCCGCCTCGCGCTGAATCCAGGTGACCACATCCAGAACGGTCTGGTTCTCGCGTTGGGGCACACGGAAGTTCTCGTAACCGCCGTCGTCGCCGCCACGTTTTATTTTTACGTCAAGTTCGCGGGTCACCCGTCACCGTCCTCCGGCAGAATCAGATCGACATCCATGCGGATCAGATCGCCACGATAAGTGAAGTCGCCAACATAAACGGCAACGCCGTCTTCGTCACAAATCACCCGGCGCAACATGCCGACCGGCACCCCGATGGGCACACCCAGATGAGCCGCGACTTCGGGCTCGGCGCAGCCGATGGAAAGCGACTGATGCGCATGACCGATCTTCAGACCTTTCAGGGACCGCAAGACAGGAATGATGAGTTCATGATTGAAACGATCCGCCGCCCTTTGGTACCAGCGCTGATCGAGATGCACATACATCACCGCGAAGGCCACATTGTCGCGCACATGAACGCGCTTCAAACGGCAATAGGACTCTGCAAGATCGCAGCCCAGCCCCTCGCCGCCAGGCGGCAGGGCATCGTCGATGGTTTCCAGAAGACGCGGCCGGGTACCTTCCAGCGCCTCGACCAGGGTATGCCAGCTCTGGCCCAGCTTGATTCGGTGCAATCCCTTGCCGCGATCCGTGACGAAGGTTCCCCTGCCCCGGAAACGTTCAATCAATCCGTCGCGTTCCAGCATATCC
>JAOUMF010000528.1 GCA_029881615.1 Alphaproteobacteria bacterium
AACGTTCCAGACGATCGCCCATTTCAACCCGTTCTTCTATATGATCGACGGCTTTCGCTATGGCTTTACCGGCGTTTCCGACACCACCCCGATGCTGGGCGTGGCGGTGATGGCGGGGGTCGATCTGATTCTGCTGCTGGCGGCCTGGCGCCTGTTCAGCATCGGTTACAAGCTGAAGCCGTGAGCGGCGCCCCGGCCGAGTTCACGCTGCGCGCCCGCCGTTTCGGGCGGGTCAACTGGACCGGCCTGTGGACCCTGTTTCTGCGCGACCTGCTGCGCGATTTGGATATCTGGAAAATCACCATCGCCGCGCCGGCGCTGCAATCGCTGCTGTTCGCCTTGATCTTCCAGCTGGCGCTGGGCGGGGTCAGCGTCACCATGGGCGGGATGGATTTCAACGCCTTCCTGGTGCCGGGGCTGGTCGCCTATGTGGCCCTGGAGCGCGGGTTTGAATCCACCGCCTTCATGATGGTGTACGACAAGCTGGAAGGCATGATCACCGATATCATCGGCGCGCCGTTGACGGCGGCCGAGATGGCCACCGGCTTCGCCCTGATGGCCGCGGTTTCGGCGGTCCTTACCGGGATCGCCACCTGGGCCATATTGCTGCCCTTCCTGGCCGCCCTGCCGGTTAATCCGCTGGCGGCGCTGTTCTTTGCTTTTTCTGGCGGCGCGATGCTGGGAATGGTCGGGCTGGCCGGCGGGCTGTGGGCCGACAAGTGGGACCATATCACCGGCGTGCAGACCTTCATCGTGACCCCGGCGCTCTATATGTCGGGCGTGTTCTTCTCGCTCGACCGCCTGCCCGACGCCGTGCGGGCGGTGGCGGAATGGAACCCGGCCTGGTACGTCATCGACGGCATGCGCTACGGCCTCACAGGCACCGCCACCGCCGACCCCTGGACCGGCGCCGCCGTCCTGCTGGCGGTCAACGCGGCATTGTGGCTACTATGCTGGCGCCTGTTCGCGAGCGGCTACAAGATCAAGGCGTGATCACAGTATCTGGCTCAGGAATTCTTTCGTGCGGGGGTCTTTTGCCTCGGTGAAGAAAGTCGCCGGCGGGCCGTGTTCGACGATGACGCCGCGGTCGGTGAAGTAGATATGGTCGGCGATCTCGCGGGCGAAGCCCATTTCGTGGGTGACCAGCATGCAGGTCATGCCCTCGGCCGCCAGATCCTTGATGGTGACCAGCACCTCCTTGACCGTTTCGGGATCCAGCGCCGCCGTGACCTCGTCGAACAGCATGATATCGGGGTTCATGGCCAGGCTGCGGGCGATCGCCACGCGCTGCTGCTGGCCGCCCGATAGCTCGCCCGGATAGGCGTTTTCCTTGCCTTCCAGCCGGACCTTCTTGATCAGTGCGTAAGCCCGCGCCTCGACCTCGGCCTTGTCCTGCTTCAGCACATGGACCGGCGCCATCATTACGTTTTCCAGCGCGGTCTTGTGCGGGAACAGGTTATATTGCTGAAACACCATGCCGACCTTGCGGCGCAGGGCCAGCTTGTCGAGATGGTCGGTGTGGACCTCCTGCCCCTCGACCTGGATCGAGCCCGAATTAATCGGGATCAGCGCGTTGATGCAGCGCAGCAGCGTGGATTTTCCCGACCCCGACGGCCCGATGACGCAGACAACCTCGCCCTTCATCACGTTGAATGATACGTCCTTCAGCACTTCCAGATCGCCGAAGGCCTTGCGGACCTCGCGGATGGCGACGATGGGCTGGTCGGGGGTCCATGCAGGGGTTGGCGTGGCGGTTTCGGTCATGACGGGCGCCTCAAAGTTTCACGGCGAATTTGCGCTCCAGCCTGACGGTCAGGCGGGCGATCGGATAGCAGTAGGCGAAGAAAACCAGCATGATGAAGCTGTAAAACGGCACCAGCAGTTCGGGATGATTGTTTTCCGATTCGATGGCCTGGCGCGACAGGGTGACGATTTCCTCGACCGCCAGCAGCGAACAGAGCGGCGTCGCCATGGTCAGGATCGCATACCAGTTCATCCAGGGCGGGATCATGCGCTTGATGCATTGCGGCAGGATGATCATCCACAGGATCTGCCGCCGGTTGAAGGCCAGCGCCTCCGACGCTTCCCACTGGGCCGATGGCACCGATTGCACGGCGCCGCGCACGATTTCGGAAATATTGGCCATGATCGGCAGCGACAGGCCGAATACCGCCTTGGTCCAATCGGGGATGGCGATGATGGTATCGCCGATCACGATCTCGAAGGGCAGGGCCAGCATGACGATAAACAGCAGCACCAGCCAGGGCGAGTTGCGGAACAGCTGGGTGACGAACCAGGCGGTCCGGCGAACCGCCGCGACATGGGATATCTGCGCCAGCCCCAGCGCGGCGCCGGCAATCGTGCCGACCGCCATCGCCAGGAACGAAATGATGACGTTGAAAAGGAACCCGCTTTTCAGCAAAAAGGGCATCCAGCGCCATAGCGCGTCGATCGACTGGCCATAGGTGTAGGCGGCCTGCGCCGTCAGCGGCCACAGCAGTATCAACGCCATCAGCGCCAGCGGCGTCCAGGCAGGCAGACCGGCGAGCCAGCGGCTGACCATCATCGCCTCGGGCGCGCGGGCGCGGGCGCGGGCGTGGTTCAGCGGCAGCAGCACGGGCAGATCGGTGGACGGGCGGGTGGTGACGCCGGGAATATGTTTCATTGCGTCAGTTCCCGTATCCGGGAATGCGCATGGCGCGTTCCCAG
>JAOUMF010000034.1 GCA_029881615.1 Alphaproteobacteria bacterium
TGATGTTACGAGGCTTGGTGACTTGCCAAAATGCAGGTCATCATTTGGAACTTGATTTTTCGGAGCGTCTGACGATGGCGTATACGCTACGCCGCAATGATTTGACCGGCGCCCGAAAAATCTGTTTTCAAAACTCGTTGCTGCATATATTGGTGTCTGGTATACCAGATACCATAGGGGGTTGCCGCAAGCGATCGCATGGCGTAAGTCCTTGAGGAATTCGAACAGTTCAACAGGCTGAGCAGACATGAATATTCACGAATATCAAGCCAAGTCACTGCTGGGGAAGTATGGGGTCACTGTACCGCGCGGTACCGTCGCCTATACGGTCAAGGAGGCTGAGGACGCGGCCAAGGAACTTGGTGGTCCGGTATGGGTCGTCAAAAGTCAGATCCACGCCGGTGGGCGTGGTGCGGGCCGCTTCAAAGGGAACGAAGCCGGGAAGGGTGGCGTGCGCGTCGTCAAGTCCGTCGACGAAGTCCGTGAGAATGCCGATGAGATGCTCGGCGCGGTCCTGGTCACCAAGCAGACCGGCCCGCAGGGTAAGGAGGTCAAGCGCCTCTATATCGAAGAGGGTTGCGACATCGCGCGCGAGCTTTATCTCAGCCTGTTGGTCGATCGCGCGACCAGCCGGATTACCGTGATGGCCTCTACCGAAGGCGGCATGGAAATCGAAGAGGTCGCGGCCGAGACCCCGGAAAAGATCGTCACGGTCGATATCGACCCCGCGACCGGCTTCATGCCCTATCACGGGCGCCAGATCGCATTTGCGCTGGGCCTTGAAGGCAAGCAGGTCGGTTCCGCGGTGAAGTTTCTGTCCGCAATGTACAACGCCTTCACCGCGCTGGATGCCAGCATGGTCGAGGTCAATCCGATGGTTGTCACGGGCGCGGGCGAGATTATTGCGCTCGATGGCAAAATGAACTTCGACGATAACGCGCTTTACCGTCATCCCGATGTCGCCGATCTGCGCGATGAGGACGAGGAAGATGCCGCCGAACTCGAAGCCGCGAAGCATGAACTGAATTATATCAAGCTTGACGGCAATATTGGCTGCATGGTGAACGGCGCGGGCCTTGCCATGGCGACGATGGATATCATCAAGCTGCGCGGCGGCGATCCGGCCAATTTCCTGGACGTGGGCGGGGGCGCTACCAAGGAGCGCGTTGCCAAGGCATTCAAGATCATTCTGTCTGACGCCAATGTCGAGGGAATCCTGGTCAATATCTTTGGCGGCATTATGCGTTGCGACGTAATCGCCGAGGGTGTTGTCGCGGCGGCTCGCGAGGTCAGCCTGCAGGTTCCCCTGGTGGTGCGGCTGGAAGGCACGAACGTTGATCTGGGCAAGAAGATCCTGGCCGAATCCGGCCTGCCGATCCTGTCGGCCGACGATCTGGGCGACGCCGCGGAAAAAATTGTCAAAGCGGTGAGGGAGGCAAGCTGATGGCCGTATTGGTAAACAAGAACACGAAGGTCATCTGCCAGGGCTTTACCGGCGCGCAGGGCACCTTCCATTCCGAGCAGGCGATAGCCTATGGCACCCAGATGGTTGGGGGCGTTACGCCGGGCAAGGGCGGCACAAAGCATCTCGACCTGCCTGTGTTCGACACGGTGGCTGACGCGGTGAAGGAAACCGGCGCCAATGCTTCGGTTATATATGTGCCGCCGCCCTTTGCCGGCGATGCAATTCTTGAGGCTATCGATGCCGAAATTCCTCTGGTGATCTGCATTACCGAGGGTATTCCGGTACTCGACATGGTGAAGGTAAAGCGGGTGCTGGCCGGTTCGTCGACCCGTCTTATCGGGCCCAACTGCCCCGGCATCATCACGCCGGACGAATGCAAGATCGGCATCATGCCCGGCCATATTCATCGGCGGGGCAAGGTTGGTATTGTCTCGCGTTCGGGTACGCTGACATACGAGGCCGTCGCCCAGACCACGGCGGCCGGCCTGGGTCAGTCCACCTGTATCGGCATTGGCGGCGATCCGGTTAACGGTACCAACTTCATCGACTGCCTTGGCTTGTTCCTGGAAGACGACGAGACCGAAGCCATCATTATGATTGGTGAAATCGGCGGATCGGCTGAAGAGGAAGCCGCAGAATTTCTGGCCAGTCACCCTGTGAAAAAGCCGGTTTGCGGCTTCATTGCGGGCGTCACGGCCCCGCCGGGACGGCGCATGGGCCATGCCGGCGCGATCATCTCGGGTGGTAAGGGGGATGCCAACAGTAAGATAGCGGCCATGCAGGCGGCCGGTATCCACGTGGCGGAAAGCCCGGCGGCACTGGGTAGCACCATGCTAAAGGCGATAGGCGGGTGAAGTTGAGGGCGTCTGCCGCTCTCAGGTGACGGCAGACGGTTTCCCTATTCGAATGCAGGGGATTTTACGCATCAGTGCTTTGGAAGGTTGTTTGTGCGTTGTCTCTGGTATACAAGATGCCACAGGCATTCATGACACCTTTCAATGCGGCGGAAAGGTCAGTTTTTACCCGGAAAAATCGCGGCAATAGCCGCGTGCGGGTCGATCGAACGAAGGAGAAGATTAATGGGTGATACGGCAAAAGACACGTTGGTCCAGAAGGACAAATCCGGTGACGTCGTTTCCGGCGGCAATCTCGTCGCCAAGGCCCTGAAGAACGAGGGTGTGGACACGATTTTCACGCTCTGTGGCGGGCACATCATCGATATTTACGACGGTTGCCTGGATGAAGGTATCCGTATCATCGACGTGCGCCATGAACAGGTCGCCGCCCATGCCGCCGACGGGTACGCTCGTCAGACCGGAAAGCTGGGCTGTGTTGTGACAACCGCCGGCCCGGGCTGTACCAACGCGATCACCGGTGTCGCCACGGCATTCCGTTCCGAGACGCCGATGATTCATATCGGCGGCCAGGGTGCGTTGACGCAGCATAAAATGGGATCCCTGCAGGATCTGCCGCATGTCGACATTATGTCGCCGATCACCAAGTTTGCCGCTGGCGTAAGTTCGACCGAACGGATTGCCGACATGGTCTCCATGGCGGCCCGCGAGGCCTATAACGGCGCGCCCGGACCGTCCTATCTGGAAATTCCGCGTGACGTGCTCGATCGCCAGATTCCGCTTTCGGAAGCCCGTATTCCCGCGCCGGGCGCCTATCGTGCATCGACCAAATCAATCGGTGATCCGGCCGACATTCAGAAGCTGGCCGACATACTGGTAAAGGCCGAACGCCCGGCGATTCTTTATGGCACGCAGGTCTGGACCGCGCGTGGCCATAACGAAGCCATCAACCTGGTGCGCCAGCTGAATATCCCGGCCTATATGAACGGCTCTTCGCGCGGCATGCTTCCGCCGGGCGATCCGCATTACTTCAACCGTACCCGCAGTTCCGCCTTCGGCAAGGCCGACGTGATTGTCATCGTCGGCACGCCGTTCGATTTCCGGATGGGTTACGGCAAACGTATCAGCCAGGACGCGACCCTGGTCCATATCGATATGGACTACCGCACGGTTGGCAAGAACCGCGATATCTCGCTGGGTCTCGTCGGCGATCCCGGCGCTATCCTGCAGGCCGTTGCCGATGCCGCAACGGGGCGGACGGATAATGGCGCCAAGAAGCGTCAGGGCTGGCTTGACGAGCTTCGCGCAGAGGAAGTGACGCGCGAAGAGAAGTTGATGCCGCTGTTCCTGGCCGATCAGGATCCTATTCATCCCTATCGCCTGGCTTGGGAAATCAACGAGTTCCTGACCGAGGATACGATCTATATCGGCGATGGCGGCGATGTGGTTACGATTAGCGCCCAGGCGGTGCAGCCGCGCACGCCCGGTCACTGGATGGATCCGGGTGCTCTGGGTTCATTGGGTGTCGGCACCGGCTTTGCCTTGGCGGCCAAGCTGGCTCATCCGAACAAGGAGGTCATGTGCCTCTATGGCGACGGATCGTTCGGCATGACCTCGTTCGATATGGAGACGGCGAATCGCTTCGGTGCGCCTTATCTGGCGGTAATCGGCAATAACTCGCATATGAACCAGATCCGCTATGGGCAGATCGCCAAATATGGCGAACAGCGTGGCAATGTCGGTAACAAGCTTGGCGACATACCGTTCTCGCAATTCGCCCAAATGCTTGGTGGCTATGGCGAGGAAGTTCGTGAATCCTCCCAGATTGGGCCGGCCATGCGCCGCGCCCGGGAACAGATCGCCAAGACCGGCAAGTCGGCGGTGGTCAATGTCTGGATCGATCCCAACGAGTATGCCCCGGGCACGAAGGCCCAGACCATGTACAAGTAATGTGCCGGCACGTCCAACGCCCACGCACATTGTTCCCGTGCGGCTGCCCCTTCAGGGGGCGGCCGGCGGGAGATCGCTAAGGAAGACGGAGAGTTAGAGCGATGAGCAAAGCCCTTGAAGGTGTCCGTATTCTGGACATGACCCACGTACAGTCCGGCCCGACCTGCACACAGCTTCTCGCCTGGTTTGGCGCGGATGTGATCAAGGTTGAACGTCCCGGCGTCGGCGATGCGACGCGCGGCCAATTGCGCGATATTCCTGACGTGGACAGCCTGTATTTTACCATGCTGAACCATAACAAGCGCAGCGTGACCCTGAATCCCAAGACGGAGAAGGGCAAGGCCATCTTCGCCAAACTCATCGAGGAATGCGATGTGATGGTGGAGAATTTCGCGCCGGGCGCCATCGACCGCATGGGTTTTCCCTGGGAAAAGATTCAGGAAATCAACCCGCGCATGATCTATGCGTCGGTCAAGGGCTTCGGCCCCGGTCCCTACGAGGATTGCAAGGTCTATGAGAACGTCGCCCAGTGCACCGGCGGTTCGGCTTCGACGACTGGTGAGATTGATGGTTTCCCGATGGTCACCGGCGCTCAGATCGGTGATTCCGGGACGGGATTGCATCTGGCGTTGGGAATTGTGACCGCGCTTTATCATCGCGAACAGTCGGGCAAGGGCCAGCGCGTATCATGCGCCATGCAGGACGGTGTGCTCAACCTCTGCCGCGTCAAGCTGCGTGACCAGCAGCGCATGGCCCACGGGCCGATGAAGGAATATCCGCAATATCCAAACGGCAAGTTCGGCGAAGCCGTGCCGCGCGCGGGCAATGCCTCGGGCGGCGGTCAGCCGGGCTGGATCGTCAAGTGCAAAGGCTGGGAGACCGATCCCGATGCTTACGCTTATGTGATCGCGCAGGCGGCGGCCTTCCCGGCGCTGGCCAAGACCATAGGTCATGAGGACTGGCTTGAGGATCCGGAGTGGAATACCCCGGAAGCCCGTCTGCCCAAGATCGACAAGATGTTTGACGAAGTCGAGAAATGGACCATGACCAAGACCAAATTCGAGGTCATGAATACGCTTAACCCGCTGAACGTGCCGGTTGGGCCGATCCTCAGCATGAAGGAACTGGCGGAAGAGCCGGCTCTGCGCGAGACCGGCACCGTGGTCGAGGTCGATCATCCCGAGCGCGGCAAATACCTCACCGTCGGCAATCCCATCAAGCTGTCGGACTCGCCGTCCGACGTGGAGCGCTCGCCGTTGCTGGGTGAACATACCGACGATATCTTGCGTGACGTCGTCGGCATGTCGGACGCGGAAATCGCCGCTGCGAAAGAAGAAGGCGCGGTCTAGGCTCCATAGCCATTATCGGGAGAAACAGTAATGCGTATCATCGTCAACGGCCAGCAGGCCTTCGGCAAGTCCAGTCTCGAAGCGATCCTGGATGCAGGCAAGGATGAGGTCGTCGCCGTCTACACGGCGCCCGACAAGGAAGGCAAACCGGTCGATCCAATCAAGGAACTGGCGATCGAACGCGGCGTGCCAGTTATCCAGCCGGCGAATTACAAGGACGCAGAGGTACTCGACGAGTTGCGGGCGCTGAACGCCGACCTGATGGTCATGGCCTTCATGATCATCTTTGTGCCGGAAGAGGCGCGGAACATCCCGACCCATGGCTCGATCTGTTTCCATCCTTCACTTTTGCCGCTGCATCGTGGGCCCAGCTCGATCAACTGGCCGATCATGTGGGGGGCGAAAAAAACCGGCCTGACGATCTTCTGGCCTGATGATGGCCTGGACGAGGGCGAAATCCTGCTTCAGAAGGAAGTCGATATCGCTCCCGATGACACGCTCGGCGACGTCTATTTTAAAAAGATCTTCCCACTGGGCGTCGAAGCCGTTCTGGAATCCATCGAGTTGGTGCGCGCCGGCAACCCGCCGCGTATCAAACAGGACGATTCGAAGGCGACATACGAAAGCTGGTGCAAGAAGGCCCATGCCGAGATTGACTGGAACAGGTCAGTTGGCGAAGTCTACAACCAGATTCGCGCCACCAATCCGGCGCCAGGCGCATGGACCCTGTTAGAAGGGAAAACCTTGCAGATTTTCGACAGTGCGAAGGTCGAAGCTGCGGGTCGTCCTGGTGAGATTGTGTCCATCACGGACGACGGTTTTACTGTCGTTGCGGGCCTTGGCGGCATTTTGATCAAACGTGTGCGTTACGACGGTGGCGCGAAAGTCGCTGCTAAGGAATTTGTGGACGCTCACGGGCTGAAAGTTGGCGCTCGTCTGGGCGAATAATCCCCCCGCGAAAAGATACCCTTTTCCTATCCGATGTTGGCAGGTCTGCCGGTGCACGAGAATCACAGGATTACTGGAGAATAAGAATGTCAAAAAGCGATATTGAAATTGCCCGCGAAGCAACAATGAAGCCGATATCGGAAATCGGCACCAAGATTGGTATCCCGGCGGATGCTCTCCTCCAGTACGGGCCCTATAAGGCAAAGCTGTCTTTCGACCATATCAACAAGTTGCAGGGTAACCCGGATGGCAAGCTGATCCTGGTTACCGCGGTTACGCCGACGCCCGCGGGCGAAGGCAAGACAACGACTTCGGTGGGCCTTAGCGACGGCCTGAACCGCATTGGCAAGAAATCAATTGTCTGTCTGCGCGAACCCTCGCTCGGCCCGTGCTTCGGCATGAAGGGCGGCGCGGCGGGTGGCGGTTACGCCCAGGTCGTTCCGATGGAGGATATCAATCTTCACTTCACCGGCGACTTTCATGCCATCGGCGTGGCCCATAACCTTCTGTCGGCCTTGATCGACAACCACATTTACTGGGGCAACGAGTTGGGCATCGACCAACGTCGCGTCAGCTGGCGCCGGGTCGTGGACATGAATGATCGCGCGTTGCGTTCGATCGTCAATTCGATGGGCGGCGTGGCCAACGGTTATCCCCGTGAAGACGGCTTTGACATTACTGTCGCCTCCGAGGTGATGGCGGTGTTCTGCCTGGCCAAGGATCTCGACGATCTGACGGAAAGGCTGGGCAATATCGTTGTGGCGCAGACGCGCGAGCGCAAGCCGGTCTATGCGCGTGAATTGCTGGCCGCGGGCCCGATGTCCGTGCTGCTGAAGGACGCCATTTCGCCGAACCTGGTGCAGACCCTGGAAAATAACCCGGCCTTCATCCATGGCGGTCCCTTCGCGAATATCGCCCATGGCTGTAACTCGGTCATCGCTACCAAAACCGCGCTAAAGCTTGGCGATTATGTCGTAACCGAAGCCGGTTTTGGCGCCGATTTGGGCGCGGAAAAGTTCTTCGACATCAAATGCCGGAAGGCGGGGTTGAGCCCGAAGGCGACCGTGATCGTTGCCACGGTTCGCGCGCTCAAGATGCATGGCGGTGTCGCCAAAGCGGATCTCGGCAGCGAAAATGTCGAGGCGGTGAAGAAGGGCTGCTCCAATCTGGCCCGTCATATCGCCAACGTAAAATCCTTCGGTGTCCCGGTTGTCGTCGCGATCAATCAATTCGTCAACGATACCGATGCCGAAGTCGAGGCCGTACGTCAGGCCGCTAGCGAAAACGGGGTCAAGGCGATTCTGGCATCGCATTGGGCGAATGGCGGCGCGGGCACGGAAGAGCTTGCGAAAGAGGTTGTCGCGCTGGTTGAGAGTGACGTCGCCGATTTCAAGCCGCTTTACGAAGACAGCATGCCCTTGTGGGACAAGATCAACACCATCGCGACCAAAATCTACGGCGCCGCCGGTATCACCGCCGACGACAAGGTGCGTAAGCAGATTGAGGATTATCAGGCCGATTACGGGCATTTCCCGGTTTGTATGGCCAAGACCCAATATTCTTTCTCGACCGATCCCAATTCCAAGGGAGCGCCTAGTGGCCATGTAATTCCGGTTCGCGAAGTTCGTCTTTCGGCGGGAGCGGGTTTCCTGGTTGTGGTGTGCGGTGAGATCATGACCATGCCCGGGCTGCCGCGCGTACCCGCGGCCAATTCCATCAAACTCAACGCGGCCGGTCAGATCGAAGGCTTGTTCTGATATCTACGGGAGGCGGGAAACCGCCTCCCATTTACGGTGTAAAACGCCGCGCAACAGGGAGAATGCGCTCATGTCGATCAAGTCCATTGTTGCCCCGGTTCGCGGGGACGGTAAGGGTGATTGGGTGTTGGGACTGGCCCTTGCGATCGGTGGTCAGTTCAATGCACATATCGATGTATTGCATGTACATGCCAAGGCCGAGGATATGATCCCGCATGGCGTCCCGCTTACCACGGCGTTCAAAAGCACGATCATTGCCGCCGCCGGCGAACTGGCCAGGCAGGAAGAACAGCGCCTTGTCGGCCTGTTTGACGATTACTGCAAGTCGAACAACCTGAAAGTCGTGCCGGCGGACGCGGAAGATTTTCCAGTCGATCGTTTGTCTATCTCCTGGCATGAAGTCGAGGGGAAGCAGGCGAATGTCATTCGTGAAGAAGTTCGTTTCTGCGACCTGATTGTTGTGCCCAAGCCGGACCGTGCGGCTGCGCTGGGGATGAATACTCTTCAGGCCGCGCTTTTTGATGTTCGCAAGCTCACCGCCGTCGCGCCGCACCGGGACATCAAGGAAACCGGCAGGCATATTGCAATTGCCTGGAATGGCGGGCCGGAGGCCGCACGCGCCGTTAATTGGTCGTTGCCGATCCTGGCGGGTGCTGAAAAAATAAGCGTACTGGTCGCAAACGATCAGGATGGCGGTGCCACCCGTAGCCGATCTCTCCGTAGATATCTCCGTCAGCATGGTATTGCATCGCAGGTTCAGACCTTCGAACGCGGGAGCAAGGAAGTTGCATCTTCGATTTTGAGCAAGGTCTCTGAAATTGGCGGTGACATGTTGGTGATGGGGGCGTTTGGTACTCAAAGACGTAGCGACCTGGTTCTTGGTGGCGTTACGCAATATGTGCTTGAAAACGCAGACATTCCCTTGCTGATGGCGCATTAGCGCCTTCTTCTTGACCGGGCGGGTAGGCAGCCGCCCATTGGGGTGGTTTCCGCTTTTCTGGTATGTGGTATACAGAAAAGCGGCGATCCCGGCTTGTTTTTTGGCCGGGACTATGCACGAAATGCGTTTAAAGCCGTAACGGGTGAAACCGGATCGAGTATACTAGCAAGCCGTCACCATATAACCCGACGGCGCCTTCCTGGGGAGGAAAGCACGGAATGAAAGTTTGTATTTACGGGGCCGGCGCAATCGGCGGGTATGTCGCCGTTGAAATGGCGCAGGTACAGGGCGTGGAGGTTTCGGTTATCGCCCGTGGCGCGCATCTTGAAGCCATGCGCAAGAACGGCCTGAAGCTTATCAAGGACGGCGAGGAACGCATCGGCAAGGTGAACGCCACCGATAATCCGGCGGAACTTGGCCCGCAGGATTCAGTGATTATTGCCTTGAAGGCCCATCAGGCTTGGGAAGTCGCCGAACAGATCCGGCCATTGTTGGGGCAGAATACATCGGTTGTTACATGTCAAAACGGCGTGCCATGGTGGTATTTCCATGGTCTTGAGGCACCTTATAACGACCTTCGCGTAAGGTCTGTCGATCCTGGCGATCGCCAGTGGAACATAATAGGCCCGGATCGCGCTATCGGCTGCGTTGTATTTCCGGCCACGGAAATTGCCGCGCCTGGTGTGATTGCCCATAAATATGGCGACAGGTTTACCCTTGGCGAGCCAACGGGTGAGATTTCCGAACGTTGCACGCAGTTAAGCGAGGCTATGGAAGCCGGAGGTTTGCGCGCGCCTGTCATCCCCAATATCCGGGACGAAATATGGCTGAAATTGTGGGGGAACCTCTGTTTTAATCCTATTAGCGCGCTCACGCGCGCGACCCTGGATATTGTTGCTACCGACCCGGCCACACGGGCCTTGTCGTCGGCAATGATGCAGGAGGCGCACGCCATTGCGACCAGGCTGGGCGCGGGATTTCGCGTCGATATGGAGCGGCGGATCGATGGGGCGGCCAAGGTTGGCGCCCATCGCACGTCGATGCTGCAGGATCTGGAAAAGGGCCGTGCGATCGAACTGGATGCGTTGCTGACCGCGGTGCAGGAT
>JAOUMF010000529.1 GCA_029881615.1 Alphaproteobacteria bacterium
AGCCCTTCCATTTCGGCGCCGGCGACAATCAGTCCGGCGGTCACACCACCGACGGGCAAGGTCAGACCGAAAAGGATGGCGATCATCATCACCGCCACTAAAAAGACTCGCCAGCGGTAGCCCTTGGTCAGTTCCATGCTGCGGCCCAGCGAGCCGAAGCCCCGGCGTTCCGTAACGACCACCGGAATGGCAACCCAGAGCATGGTCATAACGATAAAACCCGGGACTATCAGAAGCACAAACCCCAGCATGGTGAGAATCAGGGCCACAATGGCTATGCCCAGCGCGGGAAACATTCGCGCCAGCCCTTGCGAGAAACATTCTCCAATGCTGACCTTGTTGTTCTTCATATCCTGGAGCGTGCCGTAAACCAGTGCCGCGGTGACCAGATAACCGAGAAAAAGCTCGCCCAGGCTGGCGGCGGCCGAGCCAAAGCCGATGTCGGTATCGCCTGACTCAATGGCGGCAAGATCCACCGCCGACAAGGTCAGGAATGTGTGTATATAAGTCGGCGACATCACCACCAGCGCAAGCAGGCCGAACGGGATTATGTTCCGGAAAAATGTCGAAAAAGATTGCGCTATAACCCGGCCGGCGCGGAATTCCACGCCGCCTGCTGAAATATCAGCCATAAATAATCTCCCAATATTAATATTCGGCCGACCCCCCGGTCGCACCAATGCCCGAAGCTTCGCATGAAAGATATATCCGATCAATATGGCCTTCCGGCGCCGCTGCTTTTCGTTGACGCAGGTCAATGTGGGATGCGCCGCCTTCCCATAGACTTCCGGTTTGAGGCTTCACGGATGGAAAGGGCGGGGGCTGTGCCGGAAGTATTGAACCGACTTCATAACGAGCATGCGGATTTTGCGAGACTGTTGAATCTTCTGGACCGACAACTGGCATTATTTGCCGACGGTTCGGCGGATTACGACATGATCGGCGCCATCTTGCAGTACTGCATGGAATATCCCGATGCGGTCCACCATCCCAAGGAAGATATGATTTATGGCACATTACGCAGCCGGGATCCCGCACTCGCGGCCGAAATTGGCGACCTGGAGGAAGATCACCGCGACCTTGCCGAGGCAACCCGCGAACTTTCGGCGCTGATCGGGCGCGCCCTGGCCGAGGAACCGGTGGAGCGCGGTCAGGTGCACGACCTGACCCGCGATTTCATCCACCGTTACCGCCAGCATATCGCCCGCGAGGAACTGCATGTATTTCCGGCTGCCCGGCAAATTCTTTCCGACAAGGACTGGGCAGAAATCGACGGCAGGCTGGAGGGCAAGGGCGACCCGCTGTTCGGCAAGGTCGTCAGCGATTATTTCCAGGCTTTGCGCACCGACATCGATGATCTGGCTGCGCTGGTTGAGGGGGACTGAAATGAAACGCTTCCATTATGCGGGTTCGGATAAGCGAAGGCACCAATGACAGAACGACGAAAAGCGAAGAAAAGCGGCGCGGTGCACTCGGCCCCCGCCCCCGGCGAGGACAATGTCTGGTATTCCGACGACCCGCGCGACACCGGTTGGGTACGCGAAAACATCCCCTGCCAGACCGCCTGCCCGGCCTCGACCAATATTCCCGCCTATATCCAGGCGATCATGGAGCGGAATTACGGTCGTGCCTATGAAATCAACCGAGAGGCCAATGTGCTTCCCGGCGTACTGGGCCGGATCTGTTCACGCCCCTGCGAGGATGTCTGCCGCCACGGCCAGCCAGGCAATGGCGCGCCGGTCAATATCTGCCATCTGAAGCGGTCGGCAAGCGATCTGAAACATGTGGGCCACCGTATCACCGAAAGCCTTTACGCCCCCTCGGGCAAACGGGTTGCCATCGTCGGCGCCGGGCCGGCGGGCGTGGCGGCGGCGCACGACCTGTCGCTGCTGGGCCATGACGTCACCATCTTCGAGCGGGAAAAAGACGCCGGCGGCATGTTGCGATACGGCATCCCCTCGTTCCGCCTGCCGCGCGACGTGCTGCATGTGGAACTGCACAACGCATTACGGCTGGGCGTGGAACTGCGCACCGGCACGGAAATCGGCAATGGCCCCGGCCAGACAGCATTGTCCCACCTGCGCAAGGATTATGACGCCGTATTGTTAAGCACCGGCAGCATGGCGGCGGTGCAATTGCCTCTGAAAGAAGGCGAGGGCCGGGACGATCCGACCGCGATCAAGGGTGTCGAATACGGACTCAATTTCCTGATGGAGTTGCATCGCGGCGAGAAGAAGAAGGTCGGCAAGCGGGTCGCCGTGGTCGGCGCAGGCTTTACCGCGCTGGACTGCGCGCGCGTCGCCAAGCGGATGGGCGCGGAAGAGGTGACCATCCATATCCGCACGGCCGAGGAATATATCCCAGTCACCAAGGACGAGATTTTCGAGGCCAAGCGCGAAGGCATCCGCATCAAGGGGCTTCGCACGCCAGTGGAGTTGCTGGTGGACGAAAACGGCGCGCTGCGCGGCGTCGAATTCGCGCAAAACCGGCTGGGCGGGTGGCGCGAGAACGGCCGCCGCCAGGCCATCGCCATCGAAGGATCCGAATTCACCGAACCTTGCGACACGCTGCTGATTGCCATCGGCCAGCGCACCATCAATGATTATCTGGATGTGAAGCTGGAACTGGACCGCTGGGGTAGCGTCAAGGCCGCCGAGGGGGGCAAGACGTCCGTGGACGGCGTTTTCGCCGCCGGCGATTTCGTTTC
>JAOUMF010000035.1 GCA_029881615.1 Alphaproteobacteria bacterium
TCATTGCTGTTCCCTTTGGTACGATGCAAAAAAATGACCCGGCGCGACCAATCAGGGCGCGCGCCGGGCCGTTCATTCTTATTCCCGGTTTACCCGACCAGGACGTATACGCCCAGTGCGATCAGCAAGGCGCAAACCAGCGCGACGAGATCCTCCGCACGGTCGCTTTTGAAGATCGACAAGGCGGAACCGCGATGGAACGTAGCCTTGCCTTCTTTTTGAAGATCGATGTTCTGGCTGTTATTTTCAGACATGGTCATTCCCTCCGGTTAAATGGTTTCCTTGACGAACAACAGGATCACGATCAAGGACAGGACAGCCTTTAACGTGCCGACAATACCGCCAATGACCAGCGGCTGACCGCCCGCCTGACGCATTGCCGCACCCGTGATCTGCATCCCCAGACCGGTCAGGCCGAAGGCAAACAGCCATGTGATCCACTGCCGGAATTTCGCGACCTTCTTGGCCGTGTGGTACACCGCGCCGTGGGCCTTTTTCAGGATGTCATTGGCCTCCTTGGAAAGTACCCTGGAGTTGGTCAGGCCACGTATCTCGGCGTCGTCGTCGATATTGGCGATCTTCCGGCCCTCGATCAAGCGGGCCAAGGCTTCGGCGCGGCTCGGGCTCTGGATTTTGCTGATTTCGGCGGAAAGCAGCGCCGTCTCTTCCGCCGTAAGCAACTTCGACTCCGCTAATTTGTTGTCGAAATATTTACCCTGGTAATGTTGCGCAGGGGCGAAAATGCCCGTTGAGGACAGGGCGAACATCAGGATGAAGCCCAGCACGAAGAGCGGGAATTTCTCGATCACCACCCTGCCGACATTTACCTGCGTGCCGGCGGCGGATTCTTCCCGCCGCACATACCAGATTGCCAGCCACAGGACGATTATCGGCAGGAATAATACGCGGGTGATGTTGAAGATTTCGGCTACCTTCAGGGTTTCGATTCCGTCCGGCTGATAAGCCAGGGCGGCACCTGCTACCTGCGCCGAATTGAGAATGCCGGTTCCCGCCCAGGCGCCAAACTGGATATGGCCAAGATTGAGGACATGCCCGATGACCGGGAACAGAAACATACAGCCGACCCCCCAGATCAGGATCGTGCCGATGGTATAGGCAATTTCCGTTGGCTTGGCCTGAACGACCGGAGCCGCCGCCACCGTGGCGGAAACCCCGCACACGCCCATCCCCGCGGACAGCACGCCGCCCATGGAGTTCGGAATCTTTCGGCGCCCGCCAAGATACAGCACAAGGCCGACCGAGCCGAGCACGAAGAACCCGATCATCACGACCGAGAGTTTGCCGAGGTAAACCAGTTCCGCCAGGCTGTATAACGTGCCCAACAGGATGACCCCGGTTTTGAGCCCGAGGCGGGACAGTCGGACCCCGTTCTCCGCCCAGCCGGGAATCTTGAACACGTTCACGGTAATGATACCGGCAAGAATACCGATCACGACATAGTTCAGCCCCAGCACATCATGCAGATATTTGTCAGCCATCACCGGGCCCATCGACTTGCTGATGACGGCGATCCATGGGGCGGCAAACCAGGTGACGATCATGGCGATGAACAATATGAAAATCGCTCCTGCCACGCTCGACAGATAATAGTCGAGATTTCCCTCTTCGTGCTTGCCCCACAAATGCCAAGCGCCGACGAGAACACCGACAATGCCGAAGAAATACGACATGCCAGTCATCTCACCCGTCTTCTTGCCAATTTTCAGATATTCAACTATTCCGTCCAGCAGGCCCGCATCCGTGGCGGCGGCCAGCGCCACCAGTAACACGCCCATGATCAGTAATGCCGGATGTTTCTTGGTGTAAACCATTAGGCAATCCTCCACCGTTCATGTTTGTAGGTGTTATTACATTTAGGTCAGGTTTGGATTGCCAGAACGTTAGCACGCAACTTAATAACTAAAAAGCGTAAAAATTGAACTCGCCTTAAGTAAGTTTCACATAAGATCAGTCATTATCTTGCTATGAAGCGTTATCTGAAACTTTCTTTAATCAGGCAATATCGGTGATCAGCGGCACGAATGCTACAGGGAGGCCGCGATCTTCCGTGGCTATACCTTCCGCATTTTTGGTCACCAACGTCAGCACCTGTTCGTAACGCCCGACCCCGACGGGGATGACCATGCGCCCGCCTGGCGCGAGTTGGTCGACCAGGATTCCGGGAATTTTCGCGGCCGCCGCGGTAACGAGAATACCGTCATAAGGCGCATGTTCGGGCCAACCGAGCGCACCATCCGCGATTTTCACATGGATATTATCGTAACCAAGACGCTTGAGCCGCGCGGCGGCTGCCTCGGCCAATTCGGGGATGCGCTCGATGCTCCATACCTCGGCCACGCATTGGGCCAGAACCGCGGCCTGATAGCCGCAGCCGGTGCCGATCTCCAACACCCGCATATCCGGGCGGGGCCGCAGCATCTGGGTCATGGCGGCAACGATATAGGGCTGCGAGATAGTCTGCCCCTGGCCGATGGAGAGCGGCCGGTTTTCGTATGAATGGGGCTGTTCCCAACGGGGCACGAACTCATGACGCGGCACGCTATTCATCGCGTCGCGCACAGCCGGGTCCAGCCGGCCTACGCCCAGCCAGCGCGCCGTGTCGCGTATGTCGGTGTCGATTTCCAACAGCAGACGTTCGCGCGCGGCGGCGTATTGGTTGGTTACCCCGGCATGTGCAATGCCAATTCAGTCGAAATCGAAATTGTCGAATTCGCTGATCTTCCAGCCCCCGCCAGCCCGCTCGAAAGTAATGGCACGCTGCCGGATCAAGGCATCTCCGCGGTCGTTCTGGGCCAGGAAATAGCGCAATTTGACCTGGGTCATGGTTTCGTTGATCCGGAAATCGAAAATCTCATAGCTGAGATAGGTCTCGGCGCCGAAACGTTCCCGGCGCAACGCGATGGCGTCGCTATAGCGCGAAGCCAGCACCGGATTGAGATATTCCTTTACCTTATCGCCGGACTTCAGGGCGGCGAAAAATCCGGTCAACGAATCCCTTGCCTGCAGGATGGCGTTCATTTCCTCTTTCTGCAGGCCGGATACATCGGGATGTTCCCGCACGCTTCGAGTGATCTGCTCTTCCTTGAACAAGGCATCCGAGAACGCCTTTCCGATAGCGTCCTGTCCGGCCGCCGGCATGGAGGCCCATCCGGCCGCGACCGCCGCCATTGCCAGCATCTTGATAACTCTCGGCATGCCCGCTCCTTTCAGCGACTGCGCTTAATCCGCCACGCGAATCAAACTATAATACCGTTTGCGGAAGTTTATACCAAGATTCCCCGGAATGGCGAGCCTGAACGGGGTTGCATGGCCGTGCGGGCTGTCACATATAACCGCTACCCCAACCAGACATATGATCAGAGAGCGATAATCATGGCCGACGCGAAGGCAAAACCGAAAAAGAAACCGGCGAAAAGCACTGCAAAGGCGGAGACACTGAGTTTCCAGGCGGAAATGAGCCGTCTGCTGGATATCGTCGCGCATTCGCTATACAGCGACAAGGAAGTCTTCCTGCGCGAATTGATCTCCAACGCGTCCGACGCCTGCGATCGGCTGCGCCACGACGCGCTGACAGCGCCCGAACTGGCGGCCGGCGACGGCGACTACCGCATCGCCATTACCGTGGACGAGGCGGCAAAGACGCTGACGGTCGCCGACAACGGCATCGGCATGAACCGCGACGATCTGGTGGATAATCTGGGCACCATCGCGCGGTCCGGCACCTCGGCCTTCGTCGAGAGCCTGACCGGGGACGCGCGCAAGGATACCTCGCTGATCGGCCAGTTCGGGGTCGGCTTCTATTCCGCCTTCATGGTGGCCGACAGCGTTGAAGTGGTCACGCGCCGCGCCGGCGAGGGCGAGTCCTGGCGCTGGTCGTCCGACGGCAAGGGCAGCTTTACCATCGAGCCCGCCGAGCGCGAGGGCCGCGGCACTACAATCACCGTCCATATGCGCGACGACGACAAGGGGTATCTGAACAAGGACCGCCTGTCGGGCATCGTCAAACGCTATTCCGACCATATCCCCTTCCCGATCACCCTGGCCGAGGCCGGCGGCGAGCCCGAACAGGCCAACACCGGCGCGGCCCTGTGGACCCGCCCGAAATCGGAGGTGACGGCGGACCAGTACAAGGAATTCTATCACCACGTCGCCCATATGGCCGACGACCCCTGGTCGGTGTTGCATTTCCACGCCGAGGGCGTGATCGATTACCGGGCGCTGTTGTTCGTGCCCTCGATGCAGCCCTTTGACCTGTTCCAGCAGGACCGCGAAAGCCGCGTGAAGCTGTATGTGAAGCGCGTCTTCATCACCGACCACGAAACCGGGCTGGTGCCGCCCTGGCTGCGCTTCCTGCGCGGCATCGTGGATTCCGAGGATTTGCCGCTGAATGTCAGCCGCGAAATGTTGCAGGACAATCCGGTAACCGCGAAAATTCGTGGCGGTATCGTCAAACGCACGCTGGACGATCTGGAGAAAAAGGCGAAGGACGACAGCGCGGCTTTCGACGGCTTCTGGAAGAATTTCGGCGCGGTGCTGAAGGAAGGCATCTATGAGGGCGCGGGCGAGCGCGACCGGCTGGTCAAGCTATGCCGCTTCCGCTCCACCGCGTCCGATGGCCTGGTTTCGCTGGCGGACTATGTCGGCCGCATGAGGGAAGGGCAAGACGAGATCTACTACATCAGCGGCGACAATGCCGAGACGCTTGCCAAGAGCCCGCAGTTGGAGGGCTTCCGCGCCAAGGGCATCGAGGTGCTGCTGATGACCGACCCGGTGGATGATTTCTGGGTTCCGATGGTCGGCGTCTACGAGGAAAAAGCCTTCAAATCGGTAACGCGTGGCGGCGCCGACCTGTCGAAGGTCAAGGGCAAGGAAAAGGACGCACCGGAAGATAAGGCGGACGAGTCCGAACTGGGCCCGCTGATTGCCGCGGTGAAGCTGGCCCTGGGCGAAAAGGTGAAGGACGTGCAGGCATCTCACAGGCTGACCGACAGCGCGGTCTGCCTGGTCGCCGGCGAGCAGGACATGGACATCCACATGGAACGCATCCTGCGCGCCCACAAGCAACTGAACGAGGCCTCGGCCCGCATCCTTGAGATCAACCCGAAGCACGCGCTGATCAAGGGGCTGGCCGAAAGGGCCAAGGCCGACGCCAGCGCCCCGGTCCTGGAAGACGCCGCCTGGCTGCTGCTGGACCAGGCCCGGATCCTGGAGGGCGAACCCGTCACCGACCCGGTCGAATTCGCCCGCCGCTTGAGCAAGGTAATGGCGGCGGGGTTGGGGTAGGGAAGCCTACTCCGCCGCCGCCGGGGCCACTCTCAATCGCGTTCCGGGTAGCTGTATGACGGCCAGGAAGATCAGGCCGGCGCCCGCGGCCATGATCGCGAACAGGCCGTGGAAGCCCCAGTTGCCGTGGACGGCGGCGATGGTGGGGATAGTTATCGCCATGACGGCGAAGGACAGCACATAACGAATGGCGTAGGCGCGGCTGCGCCATTCGCTTTTGGCGATGCGGCCGATCAGCACGTCATTGATCGGCACCTGCCCGAATACCACCAGCATGAAGGCGACGGCGACCAGCAGCGCCGCCCCCCCGGTCAGGTTCAGCATGGCCAGGAACAGCGCCGCCTGCATCCCCGCCACGGCGGCAAAGACGACCCGTACCGAGTGATTATCCACCAGATACCCCACCACGATCTGCGCAACCGAGGCGCCGGCCAGTACGGCGAAGGTCCACCAACCCACCGCCTTGCCGCTGGTCGCCAGCCCCGCCAAACGCTCGTCGAAAATCTTGGGCAGGGCGAAGGTGGTGCTTTGAAAAATGAAACTGCCGATGGCTGCGGTGAAGAAGATGATGGCGAAGACGCGGATCAGCATCGAACGGTCGAGCGCCAGCGCCGGGACATGCCCGGCCTCGGCGCGGGGCGCGCGGCCGGCCGCCGCCTCACGCCGGTCATGGGCATGGCCGATCCGCTGCCAGATCACATAGGCCACGCCGGTGGCCATGCAGGCGACGCCGGGGATGATAAAGGCCGCCCGCCACCCGTAATCACCGATCACCAACAGGGTGCAGAGCGGCGCCGCCGCCACCCCCAGATTGCCGAAAACGCCATTGACCGCCAGCGGCACGCCGGTGCGCTTGCGCCCCTGCACCACCATGGCCAAGCCGACCGGGTGATAGATTGCCCCCAGCATGCCGGTCACCATGATGCCGCCCGCCAGTTGCCAGGGCGTCTGGGCGAAGGAGGTCAGTATCGCCGCCCCGCCCATGCCGAGGAAGAACACCGCGATCATGCCGGTGCGGCTCCAGCGGTCGGCCAGCCAGCCGGCGGGTAGCGAAAACAGCCCGAAGGCGACGAATCCCGCAGACGAAAACAATACCAGGTCGGCATAGGTCATGTCCCAGTCAGACGTGAAACCGGGAATATCGACCTGGCGGTCGCTGGCGATGGCCATGGCCACCGTCGCGTAAATCAGAATCAGGAAATGGTCGAAGAAATGCCCCAGATTGAGGAACATGAAATCCACTTGCCGCCTTGTCTTGTCCATTCCTCGCCCCGCTTATCCCGCCCGCACCGATTACCGGCGGCAGTATCCTTCCGCCGCCGCCGCCGCACAAGGGCGGAGAGATCCGCATAGTCTTTTTGCCGCCATTCATCGGCGGTTCAGGCGCGCCGTGCAACTACGCTACGTTGTAGACAGGGGGCCGAACAGGTATGTTTGGCGTGCAAACGGGAGACATGAGATGAAAACAATCGGAATAATCATGACGGCGGCCCTGGCGGCCTTCGTCCTTGTCGCGCCGGCGATGGCCTCGCTGAGCGATTTCGAAGGGGATTGGCAGAATGCCGACCGCAACACAAATGGCATCAAAAAACTGCAGATCGGCGTGCGGGGCGCCAATGTCATGGTTCAGGCCTGGGGAGCTTGCTCTCCGCGGGATTGCGACTGGGGCGCCGTTCAGGGCGCACCCTATTCGTCGTCCGTTAACGAGAGCATGACTCGCCGCACCAAGGCGATTACCGCGACTTTCAACCCAGCCCAGGGCCAGACGATCCTGATCATTACCCAGGCCGGGCCGGACAAGATCAAGGTCGAGTCCTATAGCCGTTTCAAAAGCGGCGGGCGCAATAATTACATGGCGGCCTACACCATGGTGCGTGCGCGGGTGGCCGTCCAGCCCACGCCCACACCGACCCCGCCGCCGCCGCCGCCGCCGCAACCAACCATGGCGCGCGAGGATTGCATCGCCTTCAATACCAATCAGGTCGCGGTCAAACAGGCGCAGGGTCATTGGAAGGTGGCTGCGGGCAATATGTGGCTGATGGATTTCGGCACCAACAAGCCCAAGGCGGAACAGGCGTTGCGCACCATCCGGCAATACCGGCTGAACAAGCAATGTTTCATCGGCCGCCCCAATCCGCCGATGCAATATTACCTTTCCGGCAATAACGCGCCCGCCGGCGGCATGGCGGGCGAGGACTGCATCGCCTTCAACCCGCGCAACATTCAGGTGAAACAGGCGCAAGGCCGTTGGAAGATCGCCGACGGCAACAGCTGGTTGCTGGATTTCGAGGGTAACAAGGCCCAGGCGCAACAGGCCCACGCGATCATCAACAAATACGGCTTCAGCCGCATCTGCTACGTCGGTCGCCCAAATCCGCCGATGACGTATTTCCGGCAGTGAATGGACGACAAGACGAAAGAAAAACCCCGGGCCCATCACGCGGCCCGGGGTTTTTTGCGTTTGCGGCGGCGCGGTTCGCCGGCTCCGCAACATTAATGAGTTGTTTATAGGGTCTCCTGCACAATCGGACGTCGCGCAAAAACTAAAGGACCTCCATGCGGATAGCGATAGCGATGTTTATTTTTCTGGCCACCCTCGGCAACGCCGCTGCGGCGGAGCCGGAGGGGCTGATCGAGGCGATCCGGGCCGGCGATGCCGGTCGGGTCGAGTCGCTGTTACAAGCCGGGGCGGACCCGAGCGAGCCATTATCTGACTCGGGTCTTCCACCCCTGTTCGAGGCCGTCAGAAAGGGTCATGCCGAAATCGTGTGGATGCTTCTGAACGCCGGCGAGGATGTAAACGCGACTTACCACTCCGATAATGGCGGGAGCTTTCCGATTCTGAGCGACGCCATTCATAGGCGCCATTCTGGTATCGCCATCGGGCTAATTGACAGGGACGCCGATATCGACGGATACGAGTGTCCACCAGACTGGCCATGTACGCCGGTGTTCATCCTTGCCGTGCAATACGGTGATTCCGCTCTTGTTCGCAGGTTCGTAGAGGCCGGAGCATCCGTTGACCTGTTCGTGCCCGGCCAACAGATCGATGGTATGAGACGAGACGAACGGGAAGACGACACGTCGCCGCTGATGACGGCTGCCATGATGGGCAGGCCGGACATTCTTGCGGTCCTGCTGGAAATGGGTGCGGACGTTTCGTTGAAAACCAGAATGGGGTGCACTGCGATCGACCTAGCCATTATCAACAAGCGCCCGAAGGCGGCCGAACTGCTGCGCAAGGCCGGCAGCGTGGCGGACGAGAAGGGTTGCTACATGTACCGGTACCTGAAATGAGGAAAGCCATGCGGATTGCGATAGCGATATGTGCGTTCTTGGCCACCCTTGGCGGCGCGGCAGCGGCGGGGCCGGAGGATTTGGTCGGCGCGATCCGGGTCGGTGATGCCGACCGGGTCGAGGCACTTTTGAGCGCGGGCGCGGACCCGAATGAGCCTTTATCGGATGAGGGGCTGCCGCCGCTTTTCGAAGCCATAAAGATGGGCAATCGGGGAATTGCCGGTACGTTGCTGGAAGCAGGGGCGAATGCTGAGTTCATCTACCGGAACGACCGGGGTGAAATCCATTCCGCCTACAGCTATGCAATGCTCTATGTGGATAACCTGATGTTCGCCATGTTGGTAGATCACGGCAGGAAAAGCCTTGGCGACGGTTTCATGCGGAAGATGCGACGCCTGGTCTGCACGCCGGAAATATGCGGCAACGTCCTGACCGTCGCGGCGGTCAGCGGGCGCGTGTGGCCGCAGAATATTCTGCATATTCAGCCAGCCGAGGAAGAAGCGTACCAAGACCTCCTGAGGCTGGAGGGAATTCGGCCGGATGACCCCGATATCGGCGGCAAGCCGCTGCTCCCCCCACTTCATGCTGCCGCTGTCGAGAACCGTGCCGCAATAGTTGGAAGCCTTCTTCGGAGTGGGGCAGAGCTGGACCTGCGCGACAATAGCGGCATGACCGCCACCGACCTTGCCCGGGCGAACGATCTATCGGCGATGGTCCGCCAACTCGAGCACGAGCAACAAACCGGAGTATTCATAGCCGCGATTGAGAGCGGTGACGCAAAGCAGGTGAAGCAGCTTCTCGGTACCGGCGCAGACCCGAACGAGGGCAGCACGGCCTCGCGGGTGCCGCTCGCCGTGGCCGCAACGGCCGGTCACGCGGCGGTGGTCGATGCGCTTCTTGCGCACGGTGCCAAGATAGATTCGAAAGATCGGTATCACCGCACGCCGATCATATTCGCTATCGCAGCCGGTAATGTTGATATCGTCCGGCTGCTGCTCGCCAGAGGCGCCGAAATGAATGGCGTAACAATGTACGAGGCTACGAAATCGGGGAATGTTGGTATCGTCCGCGCCTTCCTGGAGGCTGGCGCGGATCCAACCGTGCCCTATTATGGTGAGGGGCCGCAGCCGATGCATACCGCCCTTCAAAACGGCCATGTCGAAATATTCCGGCTGCTGGAAGAAGCGGGGGTCGATATTCACGCGGAATGGATCAGTGAGGCGGAAGGAAACTACACGACTCTTAGCGATGCTATCGGAGCAGGGCTTACTGGTCTGGCGCTGGAATTGATCGAGAAAGGCGCGGACACGGACAAGCTCATATGTCCGGGGGAAGCGCCTTGTAGGTCTTACCTGGATATCGCAGCGGGTCATGGGAACGTCCCGCTGATGCGCCGACTTATCGCCGCCGGCAACAAGGTACGGCGGTCCAAGAGTGGCGTAATGGCGAGCGACGGCATGGTAGGATTGTCGCCGCTGATGCGGGCAGCGAGAGACGGCAACCCTGAAGCCGTCTCGATCCTTCTGGAACACGGCGCAGACATCTCATTGCGGAACAATTTCGATTGTTCCGCACTGGATTATGCGATCCTGAACAACCGCGAGGAGGCCGCCGCGGTCCTGCGCAAGGCGGGGGCGACGACCGATCAGACCACTTGTCAGTCCATGTTCTTCAAATAGACTGACGCCCCCTCACCCCGCCTTCGTCAAATTCCTCAGCACGTACTGCAAAATCCCGCCGTTGCGGTAGTAGTC
>JAOUMF010000530.1 GCA_029881615.1 Alphaproteobacteria bacterium
ATGGAAGCGCGTTGCCTGGATGCGCCCTATAACTGGTTTAACTTTTTCGAATTCTGGAAGAGCGATGAAATTTAAGCTGGGTGCGTTTATCGGATCGCTCGTTTTCCTGATCGTCACGCCGCCATCCATGGCCGCCGAACAGGCGCCGCTGGCGGTGGATCGCTTGGCCGAAATCATTACCGGCGCGCCGGATCACACAGCGAAATTTCACGAAGAACGGCGGCTGATTCTACTCAGTGAGCCCATATATCTGGAAGGCACTCTGCTGTTTCGGGCCCCCGGCAGATATGAAAAACACACGCTCTCACCGCAACGCGAGGATATGGTTGTCGACGGCGAGTGGGTGACGGTCACGCTGCCCGATCGAAGCACCGAGATACGCCTCAACATGGCTGATGACTCGCTGCTGCATGGATTGCTGTTCAGCCTGCAGTCCCTGCTGAACGGGAACCCTGAGAAGTTATCGGAGATTTTTGCGATCGAGGCCTGGGGCGGGGCGGATGGCTGGACCCTCCGCCTGGAACCCGGCCCCCCGGCCATGGCCAAAAGAATCAAGGCTATCCGGGTGACAGGCGAAGGCCACTGGGTTCGAACCATCGAACTGTGGGAAAATACAGGCGATTACCTGATTATGACGATCGATTCGGAAGTTGCTGAATGAATTCGGGCGCGAACCGGTTCCTGGCCGCCATCGCGGTTTTTGGCGTGTTTGCCTGGGCCGTGGCGAGCCAGCTTGATATCCGCGCCGACCTCAGTTTCATTTTCCCGAAGGAAGTTTCCGAAAATACCCGATTCCTCACCGATCGACTGACAGATCCGGGAGCGCAAGGTACCTACTTGCTGGCGATCGAAGGCGGCGACGAAGGGGGGCGGCAGCGTTTGAGTCTTGAATTGGCCCGCGCGCTCACCGCCACCGGTTCGTTCGGCCGGGTTGCCAACGGGGCCCGCACCGCGCTGCCTGAAGGGTTCGAATATCTGTTCGAGAACCGATATCTTCTTGGATCATCATGGAACGCGGAGAACGAGTTTTCGGGCGATGCCATTGCCGGTTCGCTGCGTCGAAATCTAGCGATGCTGGCGACTTCGCCAGGGCAAATGCTGCGGCGCTATCTGCCCGCCGATCCGGCGGGGCGCGGTCAGGCGCTTCTGGCGGCGTTGTCTCCCGTGGCCCGACCGGCCAGTCAGGGGGGAATCTGGGTATCGGGTGACGGTACCCGCGCCTTGATCGTGGCGCAGGCGTTGACGGAAAAATTCGACCTTGATCAGCAAGCCAGGCTTCTCGGTGTTATTCGGGGAAAATTCGAAGAGTTGCGGGGAAAAGGTGGCTACCGCTTGCTGATTGCCGGGCCGCCGGGATTCGCCGTAGCCACGCGCGACCGCATTCAGAAGGATGCGCGAATTTATGCCTCGGTTTCCTTTCTGCTGATTCTGCTGCTGGCGTGGGGCGGCTTTCGAAGGCCCATTCTATTGTTGCTGCTTGGGCTGCCCATGGGGATCGGCATTCTGGCCGGGCTTGCCGCGGTACAGGCCGTGTTTGGTTTCGTACATGGGATAACGCTTGCCTTTGGTGCCTGCCTGGTTGGCATTGCCATCGACTATCCGCTGCATGTGCTGGCCCATGCGGTCAGGGATGGCAATACGGCGCGGTCGGCGCGCGAGATCTGGCCGACCTTGCGCCTTAGTGCCGTCACTACGATTGCCGCATTTGTTCCCTTCATGATGGCTGATTTTCCAGGGCTGGCGCAGGTCGGGTTGTTTGTCGGGGCGGGGCTTGTTGCCGCGGCGCTGTCGGGCCGTTTCCTGTTCCCGTTGCTTTGCCCGACGGTGGACAGATTTCCTTTGTCGGATGCGATCATCGATCATCTGCGGCAGCTCACGGCCAGACTGCGTGCCCCTCTGGTTTTGTTGTTGTTTGCGGCGGTCGCCGTCATTGCGCTGAAATGGGGTACGATGTGGGAAACGGACCTTGCGGCGCTGAGCCCCGTACCAAGGGATATGGTGACACTGGATCGTGATTTACGGTCCGGACTGGGGGCACCCGACGTGCGGTATCTCGTTGCGGTTCGGGCGGCAACCGCCGACGAGGTGTTACGGCGCCAGGAAAATCTGCGTTCTCTGCTGAATAGATTGAAGGACGGAGGCCGGCTTACAGGCTGGCGCATGGCGGCGGACCTGCTTCCCAGCCAGGCGGAACAGCGGCGTCGACAGGCCGCGCTGCCGGGCCCGGAAGAACTTCGCAGCCGGTTGGCCGCTGCGGTGGCGGGAACGGCCTTCCGGGAGAATGCCTTCGAACCTTTCATCGCCGACGTGGTGCGTATGCGCGATGCGGCGCCCCTTACCGCGGATGTCGTTGCTGAAACCGCCGCGGGACAATTGCTCAAGCCCTTGCTTGTTTCCGATGATCATGGGTTCACTGGGGTCGTCATGCTATCGGGGATGAGCGATGCCGGTTTGGTGGCGGCAGCAATCGGGGAGGCGGCAATTCCGGGCACGGACTTCATCGATCTGAAACAGGAAACCAACCGGTTGGTGCAGTCTTTCCTGAATTCCAGCATCTTGTGGTTGGTGGCATCGTTGCTGGTTGTGCTGGCTGTGCTTTATATGGGGCTGCGCCGGGTGGTTGCGGTGGCACGGGTCATGGGGCCGGTGTTGATCTCTGTCACGGTGGCGCTCGGATTGCTGGCTGCGCTGAATATACCCGTA
>JAOUMF010000036.1 GCA_029881615.1 Alphaproteobacteria bacterium
CGACGTTCTGCTACCCGCCGGACGCTTGCTGACCGCGCGTGACGTGGCCCTCGCGGCCGCGATGAATACGCCCTGGATCATGGTCCACCGCCGCCCGCGCGTCGCCATCCTGGCAACCGGCGACGAGGTCGTCATGCCCGGCGACCCCATGACGCCGAACCAGATTATCAGCTCCAACAGCCTCGGCATGGCCGCGATGGTCAAGGTCTTCGGGGGCGAGCCCTGTATGCTGGGTATCGCGCCCGATGACCGCGAAGCGCTTGCCGCCATGGCCGCCGGGGCCAAGGGCGCGGACCTGCTGCTGACCAGCGGTGGCGCATCGGTCGGCGACCATGATCTGGTACAGAGCGTGCTGGGCGAGATCGGTTTCGAACTGGGGTTCTGGAAGATCGCCATGCGCCCGGGAAAACCGCTCATTTTTGGCCATGTCGGCGACACACCGGTGCTCGGCCTGCCGGGCAACCCGGTGTCGGCGCTGGTTTGCGCCATCCTCTTCCTTCGTCCCGCGCTGACGCGAATGCTGGGCATGACGGCCAGGGATGATGGACATACCACAACCGCCCGGCTCACCGAGCCTCTGGAAAAGAACGACGAGCGTCAGGATTACCTGCGCGGCGCGCTGACAAACAACGAAAATGGCGAGCTATTGGTAACGCCCTTTACCCGACAGGACAGCTCGATGCTGAACATGCTGGCCCAGGCCGATTGCCTGGTTATGCGGCCGCCCCATGCGCCGGCGCTGACGGCGGGCGAACGCGTGCCCGTCATTCCCCTGCCCGGCGCGCTTTACAGGGCGTGACAAAAAATCCGCCCAAGGCTGCATTTCTCCCTTGACCGCAAAATAGAACCAAACTAGAACATGTGCATATGTTTTGGTTTTGTTCCATATATGGTGTTAGAGAGCACCGCAACTACTAGAACAAAACCTCCGACACCTATATCAGGCATGGCCTGATAGCCTATCCGGCCCCGCCAAGAGGGCCATAGATCAGCTAATTGCCATCCAAATCAATGGACGGCACGATCCGGGGGACTGAACTGCGATGCTGACACGCAAGCAATACGAGCTTCTGAATTTCATTAACAAACGCCTTGATGAATCCGGCGTATCGCCTTCATTCGACGAAATGAAAGATGCTCTCAATCTGAAATCGAAATCTGGTATTCATCGCCTGATTACGGGACTTGAAGAGCGCGGCTTCATTCGTCGCCTGCCACATCGCGCACGCGCGCTGGAAGTGGTGAAGCTGCCGGACAATATGGGCGGCAGTGGCAAGGGCAACGTGGTGCGGCCGGACTTCAGGGTCGCACCCACGGCGATTCCGCTGGAGAGCGACAACATCACCCTGCCGGTATTGGGCAAGATCGCCGCCGGCACCCCGATCGAGGCATTGAGCGACCATTCCAATAACGTCGAGGTTCCAGCCTCGATGATTGGCGGTGGCGAGCATTACGCGCTGAAGGTCGAAGGCGAATCGATGATTGACGCCGGTATCTTCGATGGCGATACGGTACTGATCCAGCGCTGCGACACGGCGGAAAACGGCACGATTGTTGTCGCCCTGGTGGATGATGCCGAGGTCACGCTGAAGCGGATTCGCCGCAAGGGCGCTTCGATCGCCCTGGAAGCAGCCAACCCCGCCTTCGAAACCCGCATCTTCGGCCCCGACCGGGTGAAGGTGCAAGGCCGGCTTGTGGGACTGATGCGCAACTATTGAAGAATAGCCGCTACTTCCCTCTGTTCCGCCGTGACGACCAGGGCCTTGCGCCCTGGTAATCGGCGACCGTTCGAACCCTTATATCATCACCATCAAGCCAAATGGCGGTGGCGCCATGGCGCCAGAGATCAAAGCGGTCGATCACCAGCAATGGTGCGGAGCAGTTACCGCGCACCGGACGCGCGCTGATCAGGATATCGGCGATCCGGCAATCTTCATCATGAGCCAGGCCATCCCGCAGCAACGCTACCGCCCGGCCGCCAGCCTTATAGATACAGCCAAGCCCGTCGCAACGCAGGCGACCGTCCATACTTGCTTGCCCTTCAGGCCAGTACAGGCTCTCACCCTGCCCTTCCTGTTCCAGCCAGTCATCGGCGATGCGGCTATCCCGCCTTCTTTGCGAGACACTTAGTCGGCCATCGGCCATGCGCACGGCCATCAACCCGCCATTGTCTGAAACCAGAATGTCAGGCCCCTGTTGCAGCCCCAGGCTCGCCAGACCGGCCAGCAGCCCCAGCAATCCGGCATAACGCCAGCGCCGCCGCCACAGGCAAAGCCACAATCCGCCCAACGCCACCAGAATCAAACCGCCGACGGGCAATGCCGCGACCGGGCGCACCGCCCCGGGCCATGCGGAAATCCCCCCGGCAATCCATAACAACCCATCGATGCCCCACCCCATCAGGGTCAGCGGGACACCGTCCAGTCCCAACGGCATCAGCACGGCCGCGATCACCGCCCAGGGCATGATCCACAATGCCGTCAGCGGTACCGCCAGCATATTCGCCGGCAACCCATAGACCGCGATGCGCCCGAAATGATGAAGCGCAATCAGGCCGGTGGCGAAACTGGCGATGATCGTTGTCGCCGCAACCCCGCCGGCGTAAAGCGTTACACGCGCCGCAACCCCATGTCCGACCGCCGTGCGCACCTCGCGAAAACGGTCCCGCGAGGCTTCATAGAAGGCGATCAGGGCGACAACGGCCGCGAAAGACATCTGAAAACTGGCGCCAAGGATGCTTTCCGGCGCTATTGCCAGGATAATGATCGCCGCCCAGGCAACAAGCCGCATTGAAATCGCCTGCCGATCCAGCAACACGGCCAGCAACACTAGGCCGGTCATCGCAAAGGCGCGCTGGGTCGGCACCGTCGCGCCCGCCAACAGCAAATAGGCGAAACCGCCGGCGATCGCCACGCCCGCGGACCATTTCTTGATGGGATAACGCAGGGTCAGCCGCTCCGACAACGCCAGCAGCGCGCGCAGCCCGAAAAACAACGTCGCCGCCACCAGGCCCAGATGGAGCCCCGAAATCGCCAACAGATGCGCCAGGCCAGAGTCACGCATGAAGTCGAGCGATTCTTGCGATATGGCACTGCGATCGCCGGTCATCAGGGCAGCCGCGACGGCCCCTGATTCGCCTGGCAAGGTTGCTCGAATTCGGCCCGTCATATGCAACCGCAGCGCCGCCATGAACAAGGCCGGCGACCATTCCGCCGCCTGCCCCCCCCGGTCCGCGGGTCGCGCACTGCCCATGGCGAAGCCCACCGCGCCAAGCCCCTGAAACCATGAGCGGCGCTGGAAATCATAGGCGCCCGGCGCGGACGGTGCGGACGGAGGCATGAGTTTGGCAAATACATCGATTCGATCTCCAATATCGACGATGTCGCCACGGCGAAGCTTGATACGCACCAGCGCCGGCGTCGCTGCCGGATCCATCCGGTTCAGGGAAACATTTTCCAGCGTCACACGCGGTCCGCCCGGGCGCATCTCCACACGCACCACCCGCCCGGTCACGCCCGCTGGCCCATAGGGTTTGACGAGTACCGGCGCGGCGACCAGATGGGTCCGCAACTGCGCCGCGGCAAATCCCCCCGCCCCAAACGCCACGCCCAGGAAAATGAGCGCCACGATCAGGTTGGTCCGTAAACGCCAGGCAACAAGCGACGCCAGCACAAGAATAAAGGTCCCGGCCAATCCGGGCGGTTCCCAAGGCAGCCCAAAATAGAGACCGACCCCCGCACCGAAGGCGACAGGCGCCCATAGCAGCCAGCGTTCGCGCTCGCCAGCTACAATATCAGCGATCCCTTTCGTTGTTTTGGCCCAGCCGGTCATGCTCGTGCCGCTTGCGCTCCCTTATGCCGCGATAAAACGATTTTGCAGCAATGCCCGTCATTGTGCTACATCCCGCCTCGAGAATGCGCCACCCGCCATACCCATCCAGGAGAAGAAATGTCCGTTGTAACCCGGTTTGCGCCGTCACCCACAGGGTACCTGCATATAGGCGGCGCCCGCACTGCGCTGTTCAACTGGCTGTTTGCCCGCCATCACGGCGGCCGCTATCTGCTGCGCATCGAAGATACCGACCGCGAGCGTTCCACCCCGGAAGCGATCCAGGCGATCCTCGACGGGCTTCGCTGGCTCGAACTGGATTGGGATGGTCCGGAAATCTATCAGTCGGCCAATCAGGGACGCCATGCGGCCGTGGTCGCCGAGTTGCTGGAAAAAGGTCTCGCCTACCGGTGTTACACGACGCCGGAAGAATTGACCGAGATGCGCGAGAAAGCACGCGCCGAGGGCCGTCCGCCGCGCTACGACGGGCGCTGGCGTGATCGCGACCCGTCAGAAGCGCCGGCGGGTGTAAAGCCCGCCATCCGCCTGAAAGCACCCCAGGAGGGCGAGACTGTAATTCGCGATCTGGTTCAGGGCGAGGTGCGTATCGGCAACGATCAACTGGACGACATGGTGCTGATGCGCGGCGACGGTACGCCGACCTACATGCATTCCGTTGTGGTCGACGACCATGACATGGGCATCACCCATATCGTGCGCGGCGTCGATCATCTGACCAACGCAGCCCGCCAGACCGTGCTGTACCAGGCCATGGGATGGGAAATTCCGGAATTCGCCCATGTCCCGCTGATTCACGGCCCGGATGGCGCGAAACTGTCCAAACGTCATGGCGCATTGGGTGTCGAGGCCTATCGCGACATGGGCTACCTGCCCGAAGCCATGCGCAATTATCTGCTACGCCTAGGCTGGTCCCATGGCGACGAAGAGATCATCAGCACCGAACAGGCCATTGAATGGTTCAATCTGGAAGCGATTGGCCGGTCTCCCGCGCGCTTCGATTTCGCGAAACTGGAAAACCTTAACGGTACCTACATCCGCGAGGCCGACGATACGCGCCTTGTTGATCTGATATTGCCGCGCGTCTCGGAAACACTAGGGCTTGAGGTCGATGAAGATTGCCGCGACATCTTGATTGCCGGCATGAATGGACTGAAGCAACGTGCCAAGACATTGCTGGAACTGGCCGATAGCGCACTATTCTATTTGCATCCGCCAACTTATCCCCTGACGATCGAAAAAGCCGCAAAACTGCTTGCTGGCGATGGTGCGACAATTGTTCTCGATGTCGCTGCCAAATTCAGCGAACTCGACCAATGGGAAGCCGGTGCCCTGGAAGAATCAGTCCGCACCTATGCGGAATCCAGGGAATTGGGGCTTGGCAAGGTCGCCCAGCCCCTTCGCGCCGCCCTGACCGGTTCCAACATCTCACCCGGCATATTCGAAATCATGGAAGTGCTCGGCCGAGACGAGAGTTTAGCCCGCCTGAATGCAGTCCAATCCGATTGAATCTTTATAGTCCGGATTTGCTCCAACAGCGGCGGCAGTCTATAATTAGTGCAGCGCGGAAGACTATGCTGCACTGCAGCGCATCTAGCGAAAACTACGCTGATAATCCGCCCACAAATAACAGAATGTGAGGCCAAATATGACCGATGACCCATCTGCCTTGAAACCCGCGGTTACCGGCGATGTCGTAACCCTGAAGGATCACCGTAGCGGCAAAAGCTTCGATTTTCCGGTCATGGATGGATCCATCGGCCCATCAGTGGTAGACGTTCGCAAGTTCTATGGCGATACCGGCTATTTCACATATGATCCGGGCTACACATCCACGGGTTCATGTGAATCGAAGATCACCTATATCGACGGTGACGAAGGCGTGCTGCTCTATCGCGGCTACAGGATCGAGGAACTGGCGGAAAACAGCAGCTTCCTGGAAGTCTGCCAGCTCTTGCTCGAAGGCGAGCTTCCGTCGCCGGAGCACAAGGCGGCCTTCGAGAAACACATCACCTATCACACGATGCTGCATGAACAATTGCAGTATTTTTATCGCGGTTTTCGGCGCGATGCACATCCCATGGCCGTGATGGTCGGGGTCGCGGGCGCCCTGTCCGCGTTCTATCACGACTCAACCGATATCTATGACGAGAAACAGCGGATCGTCGCCTCGCACCGGCTGGTCGCAAAGATGCCGACGATCGCTGCCTGGGCCTATAAATATTCAACTGGGCAGCCCTTCGTTTATCCGCGTAATGATTTGTCCTATGCCGCGAACTTCCTGCATATGACCTTCTCGACACCTTGCGAAGAATACAAGATCCAGCGGTCAGTGGCCCGCGCCATGGACCGGATATTCATCCTGCATGCCGACCACGAGCAAAACGCGTCGACATCGACCGTGCGCCTGGCCGGTTCGTCGGGCGCCAATCCCTTCGCCTGCATCGCGGCCGGCATCGCCTCGCTGTGGGGCCCCGCGCATGGCGGCGCCAACGAGGCCGTGTTGACCATGCTGGGCGAGATCGGCACCAAGGACCGGGTGCCGGAGTTCGTGAAGCGCGCCAAGGACAAGGACGACCCCTTCCGCCTGATGGGTTTCGGTCACCGGGTCTACAAGAATTACGACCCGCGCGCTGCGGTGTTGCGCCAGTCCTGTCATGAAGTCCTGGAAGAACTGGGCGTGCAGCATGAGCCACTGCTTGATCTGGCCATGGAACTGGAACGGATCGCGCTGGAAGACGAGTATTTCGTCAAACGCAAGCTGTTCCCGAATGTGGATTTCTATTCGGGCATTATCCTGCGCGCCATGGGCTTCCCCACCTCGATGTTCACGGTGTTATTCGCGGTGGCCCGTACTGTCGGCTGGATCGCCCAGTGGAAGGAAATGATTGAAGATCCGCAGCAGAAGATCGGGCGGCCTCGTCAACTTTATACCGGCCACCCGCAACGCCCATACATTCCCGTCGATCAACGCTGACGGCGCAGGCACGACTACAAAAAAGGCGGCTATCCGATTGGATGGCCGCCTTTTTGTTATTTATGGCACGCGCCAAGCATTCTCAAGCGCGCTCGATCAGTTCGATCTTGTAACCGTCGGGGTCCTCGATAAAGGCGATGACCGATCCGCCATGCTTCATCGGGCCGGGCGGGCGCGGAATCTTGACGCCTTCCTTTTCCATCTGCTTGCAGGTGCCGTATATGTCGGGCACGCCGATAGCCAAATGACCAAAGGCATTACCCAGATCATACGGTTCTTTCTGCCCCCAGTTATGAGTCAGTTCGATCACCGTGCTATCGGACTCGTCGCCATAGCCAATGAATGCCAAGGTGAATTCGCCGGACGGATAGTCGTCTCTGCGAGTCAATTTCATGCCAAGCAAACGGGTATAGAAATCAATGGATTTGTCCAGATCCATCACCCGGATCATGGTGTGCAGAAACCGGAATTTGCTGGTATCGGTAGCGTCGCTCATCTTCCCTCTCCTTCAATAATGCCTGGCCGAATTGTGAATATGCTGTTCATGTCCTGCTGGCGGCTATGATGTCAAGCACCGCCTGCGCGGCGCGGCGACTGGGGGCTTCCCCATCCAGTCCCAACTGCGACAGAGCCGGTTGAACCGCTTCAACCTGCGCCGCGCCGTCCGGGCCCAGCATCCGCTCCAGCGTATCCGCCAAACGGTCGGGACGGCAGTCGCCCTGAATCAGTTCCGGCACGATTTCACGGTTCTCTATAATGTTCACCAGATTTCCGTAATCGATGCTCAACAGGCGGCGCACCATGAAATGGGTGATTGGGGCCACACGATAGGCGATAACGGTCGGCACCCGCGCCAACGCCAGTTCCAGCGCAACGGTACCCGAGGCAGCCAAAGCCGCATTCGAGGCAGCCATGGCATCGTATTTTTCCGACGCCCCCTGTAGTATAATCGGCGAACCAGGCCACCCCTCCGTCAATTCCCGAACGATCGGCGCCAGTGCTTCGACAGTCGGCACAACGGGACGCAAATCAGGATACCGCGCGATCAGCAGCGTCAGCGCAGCGCCAAAATCACCGGCCAACCGTGATACTTCCCCACGGCGACTACCCGGCAAAACGCAAATCACCGGCGCGTCGGGTGGTATCCCGTGGCGCAATCTGAACGCCGCTCCGTCCCCTTGGTCCGCGCCGGATTCGATAATCGGATGACCGGTGAATTCGCACGACAGACCGACCCTTTCGAACCAGGGTGGTTCAAACGGCAACAACGCCAGAAGATGCGTGAAATCCCGCGCAAAGCCTTTTGCACGCCAAGGCCGCCAGGCCCAAACCGTAGGCGCGACATAGTGAACTCTCGGGATGTTTCGGTCTGCAACGCGCCGTGCGACGCGCCGGGTAAAATCAGGGGAATCAATGGTTACCAGCGCATCGGGCGCCACCTTATCCACCGCGGCCGCGGTTTCCCTGATTCGGCGCAACAGGCGGGGTAAATGCGGTAAAATCTCGGCGATTCCCATGACCGACAGCTCTTCCATGGGAAAAAGGCTTTTCAGCCCCTGCGCCCGCATCATTTCGCCGCCGACACCGTGAAACTCGATCTTTCCGCCGGCAAGATCACGCAAGGCCGCAATCATGCGTGCGCCAAGCACATCCCCCGAAGGTTCGCCGGCAACTATGAAGATTGAAATTGGCCGGCTCACTTGCCGCTCGCCACGCCAACCACGAAAATACCGGCCTTGTCGGCGGTCCGCACCAGTTCCTCGACATCCAGGATAATGGTTGTGCCGGCGCCCACGGCAATGCCGCGCAGACCAGCTTCCGCGACCTTGCGGATAGTTTCCGGTCCTATGGTCGGCATATCGACACGAGTTTCCTGTCCGCGTTTGGAGAATTTGACCAGAACGCCGCCAAGCCCGTCGCGTTTCAACGCCTTGCAGCGTTCGATCAACGCGTCCGTGCCCTCAACGGCCTCAACGCCCAGCACGATCCCCTGCTGCACGACAACCGCCTGGCCGATATCCACATTGCTTAAGGCCGACAGTACGGCCATGCCCCGGTCTATGTCGTGCATGGCCTGATCGTCAGGAACCACTGCCCCTAACGGGCCTTCGTCGGCGGTCAGTTTCGGCAGCACCTCATGCGCGCCGATGACCCGGTATCCCTCGCCCTCAAGCTCGTCTATAACGGCGCGCAGCAAACCGTCGTCGCCGACTCCCTTACGTCCGAGCCGGGCAAAGAACTTCATGACACGAAGGTCCGGACGAAGGTCGAGAAGCGAGGGACGACGAACCTGTCCGGCCATCACGAGTTCCGTCACGCCCTGTTCCTTGAGGATCGTGAAGCCGTGCCCGGCGGCACCCATGCGTATCCATTCGTGGGGTACCTGTTCAACAATTTCGGGGTCTGCCTGCCCCTTCAGGGCCAGCACAAAGAAATCACGGCCGTCGGCGCGACAAGCATCGATCAGCAATTTTGGCAGACGGCCTCCGCCTGCGACAATGCAAAGCTTACCCATCGTTCCCGGACTTCGGGATTACCAGTCCACGCCTGGATTCAGCCCGAATGAACGCCACCACCTGCTGGACGACCGCGTTAGCGGCGAAATCGGCAACCACCGTGCCCAGCCGTTCTTCCATGGTGCCATCGCCTCCGAACAATTCGCGATAGGCCGCGCGGATACCGTGAATCGTTTCACGGTCAAAGCCCCGCCGTTTCAAACCGACGATATTCAGACCAGACAGGCTCGCCCGTTCGCCCATCACGGATCCAAAGGGAATAACATCATGCTCTACCCCGGACAGGCCGCCGATCATCGCATGTTCACCGATCCGCACGAATTGATGGACTGCGGCAAGTCCGCCAATAACAGCGAAATCGCCTACCGTCACATGGCCGGCCAAGGTTGCGTTGTTTGCCATGATAACATGATTTCCAACCCGGCAATCATGGGCCACATGGGTCCCGATCATGAACAGCCCGTTATCGCCGACACGAGTTTCCATTCCCCCGCCCGCGGTACCCGGATTCATGGTTACATGTTCACGAATAACGTTGTTCCGGCCGATAATCAGCCGGGATTTCTCGCCACCAAACTTCAAATCTTGCGGCTGCGAGCCTATAGAAGCAAAGGGGAAAATTTGCGTACCGTCGCCAATTTCCGTCAGACCATCCACGACAACATGGGCCTTCAAAACGACGTCATCACCCAGGCTGACATCTGGCCCAATCACACAGTAGGGGCCGATGGAGACATTTGCGCCAATCTTGGCCGCGGGATCGATGACCGCTGTTTCGTGAATGGATGACATTCAGTTATCCACCAGCATTGCGGCAAAAGTGGCCTCAGCGACCACCGTATCACCGACCATGGCCTTGCCCTCAAACTTCCAGACCGCGCCCCGGTTCTGCTTTTTCGTGACATGGATACGCAACATATCGCCGGGCACCACGGGTTTACGAAAACGGGCATTGTCGATGGTCATGAAATAGACCAGCTTGTTTTCCGCTTCCTTGCCCAGCGA
>JAOUMF010000531.1 GCA_029881615.1 Alphaproteobacteria bacterium
CCGGCCGGTCCAGATGATAGACCTCGCGGATGGTCTCTTGCGCGCCGATCACGTCCATCATGGCGGTGTCCACGCCGGCGCTCTCCATCGACTTTGCGCGTTTCTCGTCGGTCAGGGCGGTGTGGATGGCGATCTTCAGATGGGGAAAATCGCGCTTCAGCCCTTCGATCACCGGATAGAAGCGTTCATAGGCGATCTCGTTCTTGCGGTTCGATCCGCCCGACAGCAGAAATCCCTGCAGGTCGCGCAGCATCACCATGTCGCGCACCTTGGCGTCCAGCATTTCCGGGTTGGTCGCCGGGATCATCGGTTCAAGGATCTTGGCCTGGCAGTGATCGCAATCCAGCGCGCAGCCGCCCGCCGTGATCGAAAAGGCCGGGAAGCTGTTCTTGCCGCAGCCTTCCAACTCGCTGCTGGAATATTCCTTGAAGGTCGGCGTCGAGAAGCGAATCGGGCGGGCGGCAACGGTGGCGGCGCGCGATTCAAGCGCGGCGACAAGCCCCGGATCGAACGCGGCATCTTCCAGTTCCTCTATTTCCGCCAGACGGTCCAGCCAGCTCATGCGATCCTCGCTCATGTATTATCAAACTCGAATATATAGTTCGGGCGCCGCGGGGCAATCCGAAACCTATCAAAACAGTTGGGAATTTTATACGCCGTTCAGCACGGTCCGCGCGACGGCCTTTATTTCATCGCGCACGGGACCCGGCGCCGGGGCGTCGGCCAGCGTTGTAAACCACTCGTTCGGCCTGTCTTCTTCATCCACCAGATCCGAATCCAGACCATGCAGCAGTTCGCGCGCCGCCGCCGGCAATTCCTCGCCCGCCGGCCAGCCGTTCAGATATCCCCATAGCCCGGTCCAACAGCGCGCCACGGTCCAGGGATTATACCCGCCGCCGCCCAGCACCACGGTCGCCGGAGACAGCGCCGCCGCCATTCCCACCGCGCGCCACAGGGCGACATTGCTGAGCGCCATCGCCGACAGCGGATCGCCGGCCAGCCCGTCGGCGCCGCAGGTGATTACCACCGCGTCCGGCGCGAAATCATGGCCCAGCGGCAGCACTGCCGCCTCCATCAGGTAATCCAGTTCGCTGTCGTTGAAGCCGCGCGGAACCGGAAAATTGCGCGCGTTGCCGCCGCCCCGGTCGTCGGCCGGGCCGGAGAAGGGGAAGCGCCCGGCCTCGTGGATCGAGACGGTGAGCACCCGTTCGTCGCCGGCGAAGGCGTCCTGCACCCCGTCGCCGTGATGGGCATCCACATCCACATAGAGAACACGGCCCGCGCCCTCGTCCAGGAAAGACAGGATGGCGAAGACCGGATCGTTGAAATAGCAGAAGCCGCTGGCGCGGTCGGGCCGGCCGTGATGGGTGCCGCCAGACGGGTGATAGGCCAGCCCGCATTCCATGGCCAGTCTGGCCGCCAGGATCGACCCGCCCGCGGCGGTCGAGGCGCGCTCGAAGACGCCGGCGAAGACCGGGTTTTCGCGATTTCCCAGATTATACCGCTCACGAATCTCGACCGGCACCTTGCCCGCTTCCTCCGACGCCCGCAGCGCGCCGATGTAATCACGCGTGTGAAAGCGGGCTAGCTCATCGACGCTCGCGGCCCGGCTCTCGCGGAAATTCCCGTCATCCAGCCAGCCCAGCATCTCGCACAGATCCATCACCGAGGCGACGCGCGGTATAGCCAGCGGGTGATTCCCGCCATAGGCGGCGCGGCGGAATACCGGGCTACCGACGAAGAGGGGCGACTTGGGGGGCAGGGGATGTTCCTTCCGAGGGGGTTGGCGGGTTGAAGACGCCTCTAACTTATGTTGCCGGCGGATTCAAGCAACCGCTTGCTCGGCGCCGGCCCGTTGCCGCGCCAGCCCCGCCCGTATGAAAAATATCCGGTTGGCGTGCATTATTGACGGCAATGGAGAATCTCGCTGTAATAGCAGGCAGGAAAATCAAAAACAGAATCAGTATATTTTTGCAGGCTGCCGGTTTGTCCAGTTAGCAGGAGATGCAAATGAAAAAAATACTGGTAGCGATTGATCTCGCCAGAAGTAGCGGCAACGATATCTGCATAAAAACTGCCCAGGCTATCGCGGGGACAATGGACGGGGCACTCACCCTTCTGCATGTAATCGAGCCGATTCCAAAATATATCGTCCCTTCGATGCCGGCCGGGTTACTGGCCAGGAAGAAACTGGAGTCCGAGGAAGCGGCGCGCCAGTTGGCGAAGCAATATGGCATCCCCGATGTGGCTATTCGCGAGGGGGGCGGCGCCGCGACCACAATTCTGGAATATGCATCGGAAATCAATGCGGACCTTATCGTGCTGAATTCTCGCGATCCGGGACTGGCGGAATATATCCTGGGCTCCGTCGCCAGCCGAGTGGTTTGCCATGCCCATTGCTCGGTGTACGTCGTGCGCCATCCCAATGCGTGACTTCAACCGCCGGCCCATTTCAACGCCGGCGGGGCGGGAAATCCCGGCGTCCGGGGCTGGCTCACAAGCTTCAGGCCGCCACCGCGCGCTCGATGAATTGCATCGCCGACCTTGCGCAACCCTCGGCGAAGGCTTTGCGTTCCGGGCTTCGCGCCGCAGCTTTTGCTGCGCCTTTGGGGTCGGGGATATTCATGGCGCGCAGGCTGGTCTCGGTGGGGTAGAGCGTGGCGCGCAGGAAACGTTTCAGTAGAAACCGCAGGGTCGCGC
>JAOUMF010000532.1 GCA_029881615.1 Alphaproteobacteria bacterium
GCCCTGCAACAGCCGCAGCATGCGCGAGGGTGCCTTCATGTCGGTGTAAATCTCGCCCAGCGCCGTCTCCTGCGAGGCCGTCAGGGAGAAGGGCAGGGCGGCGGCCACCTTTTCCCGCAACGCGCCATCGCCATCGACGGAACGTCCCGGCAGCTTGCGCTGGGTGGCGCGGATCAGGGCCAACGCCAACTGATTGGCCAGCAACTCGTCATAGGCCAGTCGCTCGCGGGCTTTGGTCAATGGTGACAGGGCCGTCTCGCTGTCGGGTGCGTGGGCGGCACGCAGTGATTCAAGCCAGCTCGCCCATTGCCGTTTCTCGCGGAAAGCCGGATCCAGCCATTCCGGAAGGTCCGGCGCCTTTGCCAGTGACGCCGTTACCGCCTTGCCCAGCATTCTGGCGCCCAGGCCGGCCGTCATGGGGTAAACCGGTTCCACCCGGCGTATGGAGTCAGCCTCTTCGGGTGGCACGGTATGGTCGGGATGCGCCATCTGGATCTCGCCACCGAAATGCTCGACCCGCCCGCTTACCACCCGGGTTTCGCCGACCGGCAACAGGCGCTCCAGATAGTCGCGCCGGGCGTGGAAGAAGACAAGCGTCAGAAAACCGCTATCATCCGAACAGCGCACCTTATAAGGCTTGCGACGGTCGCTGGACGGGAAGTGAGCATCCACCTGCACGGTCAGCGTGACGACGCGCCCCTCCGGGGCTTCCGCGACCTTGGGGGAAAAGCGGCGATCCACGATTTCGCGCGGCAGATGCCACAGCAGATCCACCAGATGAGGCCCTGCCAGGCTCTCCAGCAACTTTGCATAGCGCGGTCCGATTCCCGGCAACCCGGTAACGGCGGCGAACAACGGGAACAGGATTTGCGGGCGCAATGGACTCATCCGGCGAGTTTCAATCGCCCGATATTACCCGATGGCGGCGAGGGCACAACCGACGCTTTGCCGTGAACGGCATTTACGCGGCGGCGCGGGCGTTCTATATGCTGATCCATCATGACGGATAGTGACGAATCGCTGGAGACAACGCGCAAGCGGCTTCTGTTCAGAAGCTGGCATCGCGGCACGCGCGAGATGGACTTGCTGCTGGGCCGTTTCGCCGAACGCAATCTGGCGGCTTTTTCCCAACGGCAACTTCTACTCTACGCCACGCTGCTGGAACATGGCGACAATGATCTTTACGACTGGATGGCCGGACGCGAACAATGCCCCCCAGCCTTGGAAAGTGACGTCATGAAGCTCTTGATAGACTTTAAATTTACGACATAATATTTTGATTGAATTAAATAAATTTTTTGGATCGATTGGCCGCATTGAATGCGGCAGCGTCCCCGATGGCTTGGATGCGGCCCTGGTTGCCAACGCCCGGACAACCTCGGTCAACCGCCCGATCCTGCATGTGGCGCGTGACGATTTGCGCATGGCGCGCATGGCGGCGATGCTGAAATTCGCCGTCCCGGAACTGCCGGTATTCTCGGTGCCGGCGTGGGACTGCCTGCCTTACGACCGGGTTTCCCCCAATGCCCAGATCGTGGCCGCGCGGCTGGATGCGTTGACCCGTCTGGCCGGCGGCGGGACGGCAAGTCCCGTCGTACTGACCACCGTAAGCGCGGTCCTGCAGCGACTGCCACCGCGCGCGACCCTTGCCGAGGCTACCCTGTCAGCCCGGGTCGGCGAGGATATCAGCCAGAAAAGGCTGATGGATTTCCTGTCCCATAACGGTTACCACCGCGCCGGCACTGTCCGCGAAGCTGGTGAATATGCCATTCGTGGCGGCATCGTCGACCTTTTTCCTCCAGGCGAAGAAGAGCCGTTAAGGCTGGATTTCTTTGGCGACGAGTTGGAAACGGTGCGCCGTTTCGACGCCATGACCCAACGCACGACCGGGAACGAGGAAAGCTTTGTTCTGCGCCCGGTTAGCGAAACACCCTTGTCGGAAAACAGCATTCAGCGTTTTCGCCATGCCTACCGGGCGCAATTCGGTGCTGCGAACGATACCGACCCGCTTTACGAAGCAGTCAGTGCCGGCCAGCGCCATATTGGCATGGAACATTGGCTACCGTTGTTCCACGACCATATGGAGACCCTGTTCGATTATCTGCCGGGTGCGGCGGTGACGCTCGACCATCAGGTGGATGAGGCCGTGACCGCGCGGCAGGACCTGATCGCGGAATATTACGAGGCACGCCGGGCCATGCTGCCCTCGACCCAGCGCGGGGCACAGAACGCGGCGGTGACAACCGACGTATATAAACCGGTGACACCGGAATCCATGTTCCTCACCGCGGAAGAATGGCGCGATGCGCTGGATACCCGCCCGGTAGTCGCCTTCTCGCCCTTTGCCCTGCCGGACAGTCAGCCGGGCATGGTCGACGCGGGCGGACGGCGGGCGCAGGACTTTACTGAAATACGGGCGACCCCCGATATCCAGCTGTTTGACGCGGTCCATGACAGGCTGGCAAGCGAGTCCAAGGCGCGGACAGTCCTTATCGCCGCCTATAGCGTCGGTTCGCGCGACAGGCTGGCGGCCCTGTTGGGCGAGCACGGGGTCTCGCCGATCGTCAATGTCGGCGACTGGCGCGAAGCCATGGCGTTGCCGCGCGGTGCCGTGGGCATGGCCGTGGTCGAACTGGAGAGTGGATTCTCGCTGGAAACCGTTACCGTTTACAGCGAACAGGACATACTGGGCGAGCGCC
>JAOUMF010000533.1 GCA_029881615.1 Alphaproteobacteria bacterium
GGGCCAGATGGATTCTCGGAATCTTCTGGCCCACCAGCTCGACGGGTAGGAAATCGGCCATTCGCGGTACGTCGGCGGGATCGGTCATATCGATCAGAAGGAAAACCGGCACGATGGCCGGCGGGCCCATTGTGACGATGCCGATGCCGCGCACTTCCATCTTGCCGGCGATTTCAATCGGGGGCTGTGCCTTCAGGCGGCCACCCTCGATAAACAGCACGGTCTGGTCATCGGCGACAAGCAGCGCGCCTTCGTTGATCAAACGGACGGCGAGGTCGGATTTGCCGCTGCCCGAAGGGCCGCGCAAGACGACCCCGCGACCGTCCAGGGACACGGTTGTAGCGTGGATGGTAATCATGAAGAAGACAGTGCTGCGACTGGCGCGTCAAGTCAATCTCCCTTTGGTGTTTTTTGCTGCCGAATATGGCGTGGGCCGCGGGCTTGTGATAGGTTCCGCGCCCTTTGAACGTCCTTGTCCCGGAAAACCATGTTCGAAAACCTGTTTGCCAATATCGGCGATCTGTCCACTCTTGCCTCGGACATGTTCGCCATCATCGCGCCGGTCTTCATTTGCGCGGCCATCGGTTATGGCTGGGCGCGCCGCGGCATGCCGTTCGACAATGAATTCACCACCAGGCTTTCTTCCAACATCGCCATGCCCTGCCTGATCGTGGCGACGCTGGCGCGGCTGGAAATAGCCCCCGAGGCGTTTTCGCAGATGGCGATTGCCGGGATGGTCACGGTGGTGGCGACCATCGCGATCGCGGCGTCAGTCCTGAAGTTGGTGGGCTATTCGCAGCCGGTCTATCTTCCGTCGCTGGTGTTCGGCAATACCGGCAATATCGGCCTGCCGCTATGCATGTTCGCCTTCGGCGACGAAGGATTGGCGCTGGGTATCGTGTTCTTCACGGTTTTTCTGGTGTTTCAGTTCACGTTCGGCATCTGGGTGTCGGCCGGGCATGGCTCGATCCGCATTCTGCTGCGCACGCCGCTGGTCTGGGCCGCGCTGATCGGTATCTCGCTGCAGATGCGGGACATTCACCTGCCCGTATGGATCGACAATACCATGGGAATGATCGGTGATATGGCCATCCCGTTGATGTTGTTGACGCTGGGTGTGTCGCTGGCGAAACTGAAGGTTGCCAGCCTGGGACGCAGTGTCGCCTTGTCCGCCGGACGGCTGATCATCGGGCTGGCGGTGGGGCTGGCTGTGGCTGAGCTTCTGGGCATGGAAGGGGCCGCGCGCGGCATCCTGATTCTGGAATCCACCATGCCGGTGGCGGTGCTGAACTATCTGTTCGCGGCGCGTCATAATCGTTCGCCCGAGGAAGTTGCCGGGCTGGTGCTGGTCTCGACGACGATTTCCTTCGTCACCCTGCCCGCGCTTCTGCTGCTGGTATTGTAGCGCGCTAAAGCGGCCAGTTGTCGATCAGCCTGGTTTCGCCCAGGAAGGCGGCGGCGAAGGCGCGGGCGGAACGCGAAGGGGCTGGCTGGCCTTCGACAAGCGCCAGGCTTTCCTCTTCCCGCACTTCAAGATAATCGACCGGGTCGAAGCCCGCCTGTTCCAGCATGCCACGGCCTTCCGCGCAGGCTTCCGAAGCCGGGGCGCCCTCGCCAATCCTGGCCGCCACATGACGCAGGGCCGCGATCATCGCCGGGGCGCAGGCGCGCTGATCCGGTGTCAGATAGGCATTGCGCGACGACAGGGCGACACCGTCGGTCTCGCGCACCGTGGCAACGCCGCGAATGGCGACCGGAATATCCAGGTCGCCGGCCAGCCGACGGATCACCTGGAGCTGTTGGAAATCCTTCTCGCCGAAGAAGGCGGCGTCGGGCAGGCATTGCAGCAGAAGCTTGGTCACCACCGTCGCCACGCCCCGGAAATGAACCGGCCGCCCGCGCCCGCACAGGCATTCCGTCAGCCCCGACACTGTCACGGCCGTTGAGAAGCCGTCCGGATACATCTCGGCCACGCCGGGCATGAAGGCAGACTCCACGCCGGCTTCGGCCAGCATGGCAAGATCGCGTGCCTCCTGGCGGGGATATGAATCGAAATCCTCGCGCGGGCCAAACTGCGCCGGGTTGACAAAGATGCTGACCACGACGCGGTCGTATTCGGCCCGCGCCGCGCGCACCAGCGTCATATGTCCCTCATGCAGCGCCCCCATGGTGGGCACGAGGCCGACCGTTTCGCCGGCCGTCCGCCAATCCCGCATCCGCCCGCGCAGGCCCGATACCGTACGGTCGACCGCCACCATTAGTCCGCCCCCTTCGGTTTCGCCACGCCGAAACAATGTTCGGGTCCGGGGAACGCCCGCGACCGCACCTCTGCCGCATAAGCCTCGGCCGCCCGGGTATATTGCGCGGCGATATCGCCATGGCGCTTCACAAAGCGCGGCGTGAAATCGGAAAAAAGCCCGACCATGTCGTCGGTCACCAGAACCTGCCCGTCGCAGGCCGGCGAGGCGCCGATTCCGATGGTCGGTATGGCGATGGCCTCGGTAATCTGGCGCGCCAGCGGCTCAATTGTACCCTCGATAACCACCGCGAAGGCCCCGGCTTCGGAAACCGCCTGCGCGTCGGCCATGATTGCCGCGGCTTCGTCGTCGCCCCGGCCGCGCGCCGAAAAACCGCCCGTCGCGTTTACCGATTGCGGCATCAGCCCCACATGGGCCAGCACCGGAATG
>JAOUMF010000534.1 GCA_029881615.1 Alphaproteobacteria bacterium
GCGACGGCGGGCGGCGGTGGGCTTGATGCCGGACTCCAGCCACAGGCCGGTGACACGCAGCAGGCCCTCCCCCCGCTCGCATTTCATGTCGATACGACCGATCAGCCTGTCGCCTTCCAGCAGCGGGAAGACGTAATAGCCGTATGTCCGTTTGGCGGCGGGCACGAAGACCTCGATCCGGTAGTCGAAACCGAACAGGCGGCGGGCCCGGGCGCGATCGCGGATCAGCGGGTCAAAGGGGCTGAGCACGCGCAGCCGGCCCGGCGGCTCGGGCGCGGCGGCGGCCCGTTCGAGGATGCCGGACCGGGCCAGGGCCAGGCGCGGTTTCGAGCCATCGGCGGGTTCGACCAGCACCTCGACCAGTTCCCCGCCCAGGCGATCGGCGCACCATGCCTTGGCTTCGTCGGGGGTGACCGCGTCCCAGAACGCCGCGATTTCTCCGGCGGTGGCGATGCCCAGCCGGTCCAGCGCGCCGCGGCAGAACCAGTCGACGAAATCCTCATGCGCCGGGGAAACGCCCCGATGCGCCGCCGGAATCACCCGCTCGGCCAGATCATATACCTTCTGAAAGCCCTCGCGCCGGTCTACCGCCAGCGCCCCGGTGCGCCACAGATATTCCAGCGCGGTCTTGGAGGGATGCCAGTCCCACCAACCTTCGGCGGCAGCATCCTGCGGCCGGCGCAGATGACGCGCCATCGACGGCCCTTCGCGGCGTACATGATCGAGGATATCGTCGAGCATATGCTCAAAACCCTCGCGCCGCCATTCCCGCCAGCGCGCCCTAAGCCCCGCCGCGTCGCACGCGAAACGATGTTCCCAATATGGAAAGAACGCGGTCGGGATGATCGAGGCATCATGGGTCCAGTTCTCGAACAGCGCCCGATCGCGTTCCAGCAACCGCGCCAGATCGGCCTTGGCATAGGTCTGGTTGCGGGCGAACAGAATCATATGATGCGCACGCTCGACGGTATTGATGCTGTCCACCTGCACGAAGCCGAGCCCCTCGATCAGGCCCAGCAGCCCCGGCCGGGTGAGCTTGCGATTGGGCGGCGCGGACAGCCCCTGAAGATGAAGGAACAGGCGACGCGCGGCGGCGTTGGGGACAAGGATGGTCATGGGGGACTATAACCTGAAGGTACGGCAACGACGACCGACAGATTGAGACCCGCGTTCCCTGATGCATTTGCCGGGGTCGCGCGATAGACTGACGCCTGTAACCGAGGGAGGGGCGATCCATCATGTTGAATATTCTGGGGCGGGCGAATTCCATTAATGTTCGCAAGGTGCTGTGGCTTTGCGACGAGCTTGGCATTGAATACACCCGCGAGGATTGGGGGCAGGGGTTTCGCGACCCTAAGGATCCGGCCTATCTGGCGCTGAACCCCAATGGGCTGGTGCCGGTAATCCGCGACGGGGATTTCGTATTGTGGGAATCCGACGCCATCGTGCGTTACCTGGCGCAACGCGAGGGGCGCGGCGACCTGTATCCCGAAGGATTGCGCGAGCGCGCCACCGTCGAGCAGTGGATGAACTGGTATGGCACCAATTTCAGCCAGAGCTTCCGCTATGCCTTCCACGGGCTGATCCGCAAGAACCCGGCCTTCGCCGACCAGGGACGGATCGACGAATCCCTGCGCGCCTGTGCCGGGCGGGTGGCGATCCTGGATGCGCATCTGGCCGCAAGCGGGCCCTATGTGGCGGGGGCGGATTTTACACTGGCCGACATTCTGATGGGCGCCGGCGTGAATCGCTGGATGCACATGCCCGCCGACAAGCCCCCCTGCCCCGCCGTCGCCGCCTATTACGCGCGCCTGAGCGAACGCCCGGCCTATGCCCGGTGGTTCAACGCCGATAACGCATGAGGGCGCACGGAAGTCCTTCCCACGCATCGCCGATTTGTGATGCGAAGGGCGGCTCCAATACCCCCTGGGGTCTTTGCGGGTCGAAAAAACCGTACCAAGGGGGATGAGGGGATGGTGGGGATAGGGGGATAAAAAGAATCGCGGCCCATGGCCGCAAAAAATTCTTATCTCCCTATCTCCCTTATCCCCATATCCCCCTTGGTAGGGCCCGATAAATTACGACAATGACCGGGAGGCGCCGCCGCCCCTACCGCCGCTTCTTCGCCCTGTCGGCATATGGGTTGTCGGTCTTGCGCATGAGAACGCGTAGCGGCACGCCTTCGAGGCCGAAATCCTCGCGCAGACCGTTGACCAGGTAGCGGGTGTAGGAATCGGGCAGGTCCTGCGCGCGCGAGCACCAGATGGCGAAGGTCGGCGGGCGGGTCTTGACCTGGGTGGCATAGCGCAGCCGGATACGCCGGCCGGCCGACATCGGCGGCGGATGGGCCTCGGTCATGGCGATCAGCCAGTCGTTCAGTTTTGCCGTGGATATACGCGAACGCCAGACATCGTAAATGCTGAACACCGCTTCCAGCAGCTTGTCGAGATTGCGTCCCTCCAGCGCGCTGATGGTCACCACCGGCACGCCGCGCGCCTGGGGAAGCGTGATCTCCAGCTTTTCCTGCAAGGTCTTGAGGGTCTGCTTGGGATTCTTCACCAGATCCCACTTGTTGGCGCCGATAATCAGGGCGCGCCCCTCGTCGACCACCTGGCGGGCGATCGTCAGATCCTGTTTTTCCATTGGCTGGTCCGCGTCCAGCAGCACGACCACGACCTGGGCGA
>JAOUMF010000538.1 GCA_029881615.1 Alphaproteobacteria bacterium
ATCATCGGCTTGTCCCGCTGGGACCGTAAGTCTGGCGCCCACGGTAAAGCTGCTTGTGGCGGGGTTGCCCGCGCTAAGCGTGCCGCTGGCCGGCACGGCGTTGGTGCCGCCAAAGGAATCGGTGAACGCATCCACCGTCATCGTGGCGCCGGAGACGCCGCCGGTGATCGTGGCGCTGGCCGGCAGTGTAATGGCATAGGAAGCGTTGGGGCGACCGGTAATATCGAAGGCCGCTGAACTGATGGGGCCGGCTACCCAAGCGCCATCCGTGACACCACCCAATGTCGGCGGCGTGGTGCTTGCGGTGTCCACGGTTACGGTGAGGGCGCCGGCACTGTTCGGCACGATGGTGCCAAAATTGAGATTGGCCGTCGGTGCGATCGTGATCGGCTTGGCAATGACCGCGTTGGCGCTGGCCGTGCCCGTGGCGCTAGCCTGGGCATGGGCATTGGTCGATGTCATCGCGGTGAACGCGACGAGGCCGGTTACGGCTACCCACCGGATATTTTTTAGTATTTTCATGGTTAACTCCTGACAGTCTTTCGTATGTGATAGCGTAGTGTTTTTGCGCAATGTTGCGTTAATCTGGTTTTGAAAACATTAACAGCAATATTCGTGCCAGATGATGCATCTCTAGTCTTTAAGATTTACTTAAAAATATACCGAACTTTTAAGAAGTTGCGGGGTTTCCCTTAATATGAAACCTGTATGTCAAATGGTCCGCTGTAGGTGCTTTCCGGCATTCCCGGCGACAGATTAATCGTTGCGCCCACGGTGACCGTGGCCTTCCCGGTATTATCAAAGATTCCGGTAAGGGAAGGGGAGGACTGAAAGTCGGTCAACAAGACGCCGGCGCCCGCGGTTGGGTTGATTGTAGCGCTAGCCGGCAGTGTGATCGTAAAGACTACGTTCTTTTCCCCGGTTACCTGAAATACCGCTGGCAAGGCCACGCCACCCAGGTCAAGTATTCCCGCGGATACGGTTTTGATGCCATTGGCGTCTACGGTCGCCGTTCCGCTGGTGGTGGCCACGCCCAAGCTACCGAAATCAAGGTTTTGCAGCAGGGAAATGCCGATTGACCGGCCGGCGGGGATGGTCTCGGCGGGAAAAGAAAATAGCCCGAACAGCAGCGCCATCGTGGCAAAACAGCCACGAATCCAGGCGGAGCGGTTATTCTTTGCCGTGCGGTTCATCTCTAGGTCTATCCTTACGGCGCGGCTATTTCCCCGGTTTCGGTAGTACCCGGTAGCCTCTGGTTGTTCGCTTTTGTATTTTGGCTTTTCCGTGTTCACTGGTAGGTCACCATAATATCGAAAAGACTTCCATATGCGCCTTCCCAAAGGCTCGGCAAAAGATTCAGCGTGGCACCGACGGCAACAGTGGCATTACCTTTCTGGTCGAGAACGCCAGAGACTGGCGGACTTGATTCGAAATTGTCCAAGATCGCCGAAGGCCCCCCAGGCATGGTGATCGTGGCGTTTGCCGGCAGGGTGATCAGAAACGAACGGTTCCGTTCCCCCTGTATCCGGAATATGGCCGGTGTTGCAATGCCTCCCAGATCCAGTATTCCAGCGGAAACGGTTTTCGTGCCATTGCTTTGAACCGTCGCCGTGCCGATGATGTCAGTCGCACCGATAATGCCAAAATCAAGCCCCTGAACCAGCGTCACCTTGATCGGTCGTCCCTGTGCCAGGGCTTCTCCATGAAGCAGGCAGAGGCACACGAAAATAATGGCGGCGGACGCTTTCAGGAACCCGGCATGGTGATTTCGCAAGAAGCGATTATGAAACCGATTTGATTTCATCTTGTAAAAGATCAGTTTGGCCCTTTCCCCGCCAGACTTAACATATGACTAACGAGTCAAAATACGAAAGTATTCCGAAAAAGCACTAAAGAAAAAGAGTAAATTATAGATTAATTTGTAGTTATGTGAGACACGATCGCGCGAGCGCGCGTCGGATTTCGCCTTGAATCTTGTCTCGCGGCGGAGCTTCCGGGGGCAATCGGACGTCCGAGATGCCCCTGACGGTCGTTCAGTCGGTGGTTTTCCAGCCGCTGGCGATCAGTTCCAGTTCGGCTTCGCCAGAAATCGTTGCATCGTCACCAAGTGAGAATATCTGGCTGATCGTGGGCATGGCCACGCCGGCCGCCGACCCGTCCGCATCCAGTGCGGCTGACAGCCCGGCCTCGTCTTCGCCGGCAAATGCCGCTTCGCCGCTGCCTGCTTCAGCGCCGCCGTCATCGGCGTAACCGCCGTCCATATCGCCACCGTCGCCATCTTCACCGCCGCCGCCATCCTCACCATCATCGATACCGCCGTCTTCGGCATCTCCGCCATTACCTTGTTTCTGGCCATTGGGGCCGCCATTGCCTCGGCCGTTGCCGCTATTTCCCTTATCGTTGCCAGCAAGGGCGGTTTTGATGGCGATGGTGCCGTTCGACATATCGATTGAGATCGGGGCAAGCAGGGCGAGCAGGAACACGCATGCCGCCGCGCCGCCGGCAAGACGGTTTCTCAGAGAATGGATGTGCGTGACGGGCGGATACGTATTTTCCCTTGCGCTCTTCACGATTTTTCCGGCACTGCATAGTTCTGTATTGAACATCATACCCTCCAAGCTCCTGGCTTGCGTGAGGTACTGGCCTTGTTACACGTTAGAACGAAACCATAAGCCAGTTCGCT
>JAOUMF010000537.1 GCA_029881615.1 Alphaproteobacteria bacterium
GATTTCGACGCGGTTTTGCGGGTGAACCTCAAGGGTGTTTTCCTGACCGGCCAGGCTGCCGCGCGCCAGATGGTGAAGCAGGGTGGTGGCGGGACCATCATCAATATGTCATCGATCAACTCGGTCGTCGCGATTCCCAATATCGTGCCCTATGTCACCGCCAAGGGCGGCGTGAACCAGTTGACCAAGGCCATGGCGTTGTCGCTGGCCGACAAGGGTATCCGGGTCAACGGTATCGGGCCGGGCTCGATCATGACCGAGATGCTGAAATCCGTCGCCAATGACAAGGCGGCGATGCACAAGGTGTTGGCGCGAACCCCGATGGGGCGGGCGGGAGAGCCGAGTGAAATCGGCAAGGTCGCGGTGTTCCTGGCGTCCGACGATTCCAGCTACATGACCGGCGAGATAGTCTATGTCGATGGCGGTCGTCTGGCGCTGAACTACACGGTGCCCGTGGCAGAGTAGGGCGGACTCACATTTCGAGGCGCCCCTTGCAGGGGGCGCCTCGGCCTGTGGTTTATGGCGGCGCCATAACGTGGGCGCCCCGTATATCAGTCGTAGCGCGGCGGCTGCGCGGGCAGTTCCGGCTCTTCCGGCATATCCGATGCCTTCATCGGCACGGCCTGGGCGCCGCGGCGGGTCTTGCGGGCCTTTTCCACTTCCTCGGTCAGTTCCATATGCGAACAAAGGCCGAGTTCCACCGGACTGCGCGGGCGCAGGTTGGAGACGTTCCAGTGGGTGCGGTCGCGCACTGAATTGATCGTCGGCTTGGTCGTGCCGATCAGCCGACCAAGCTGGGCGTCGCTGAGTTCCGGGTGATGGCGCAGTATCCAGGCGATGGCGTCCGGCTTGTCCTGACGCTTCGAAACCGGTGTATATCGCGGACCCTTTTGCCGGGCTGCCAGTTTCGGGGTGTCCGTGACCGCCAGTTTCATGCGGTATTCCGGGTTGGCCTCGGCCTTGGCGATTTCCTCGCGGGTAAGCTGGACATTGGCGATCGGATCGATGCCGACCATGCCGCCCATGACTTCGCCGTCGGCGATGGCCTGGACTTCCAGGCTATGCAGACCGCAGAAATCCGCGATCTGTTCGAATGAGAGTGTGGTGTTGTCGACCAGCCAGATCGCGGTCGCCTTGGGCATAAGGGGTTGGGCCAATTCCATCTCCGGGATTTCCTGCTCGGCCATATGGCCGGAGCGTCTATTTACGAATTGTTGACGCCTTATATAACGCAGGAACGGTCTGGTGCAATCGCCGGATTGCCTGAAAACGGATGTGATGTCGGTTTGCGGGTTGATCCGGGTGCCTTATTTGATCAAAATCGGGGGGTGAGGAGACATCGGATATGGATGAGAAAGATCTGGAACCCCGGATTCGGAAACCGGATGTTAAGAACCTCGAGGTACTCTCCATAGAGGCGCTTGAGGAATATATCGGCGAACTTAATGTCGAGATCCAGCGGGTTCGTGAAGAAATAAAGCGAAAAAATACCGCCAGATCCGCCGCCGAATCCATATTCCGAAAATAATTTTCAGGCGTCGCCTGATGTTGAGTCGCCTGAAACGCGCTGAATTCCGGGAATTTCAGCATGCGTCGAGGAAAAAAGATCAAATACTATCTTTTTTCGGGAATATCTTTTCCAAATTAACCTTTTATTAGCCGACCCTGGTTCATATTGGGGGTGCCCTATGAGGCCCCTAGTTAGCATATTCTGGGAATTCGATCCCCCGTTTATGCCTCCCTGTCCAACTTGAGCCGCCTTGCGCGGCTCATTTTTTTTTGACGTATCGAAAAATCGGCGCTAACGTATCGACGTGGGCAAGTTGGACAGGCAGGCAGCTAAACAGCACCACGCTCGGTCGGTATTTCCCTTTAATCGGGAAGCTATGAGAATGGTTTACCGGCCGTGTCCGCTGTTACTGCTGAAAATAAAAATGATCAGGGCCGCTCCTTCGGGGGCGGCCCGTCAATTTGCGGGGAAGGCATGGTCCCGCCCAACCGGATCTGTTTGTGGGGAATTCGATGCAGGACAAGCCGGCCCGTAGTCGCGCCGATTTCAGTCATTTCACGACTATCCCGACTCGCTGGATGGACAATGACGTCTATGGTCATGTCAACAATGTCACTTATTATTCCTATTTCGATACGGCGGTGAATCACCATTTGATTACGGCGGGCGGGTTGGACATTCAGGAAGACGCCGCCTTTGGCGTGGTGGCGGAAACCGGTTGCCGGTTTTTCGAAGAGTTGAAATTTCCGGATGTCATCGATGCCGGGCTGTGTGTTTCGCGCCTGGGGAACAGCAGCGTGACCTATGAAATAGGGCTGTTTCGGAAAGACTCGGAAAAACTGGCCGCGCTGGGCCATTTCGTTCATGTCTGGGTGGATCGCGCGACGCGCCGCCCGGTAGCTGTTCCCGGCAAGATTCGACGGGCGCTCGAGGCATTGGTCGTTACCCGCGGGTGATTCGATTCGGGACGCGGTTGGTCCGGCCCTTCCGTCATATTCCTTGAAAATACAGGGGGCGCGCCGGTTCTGGCGCGCCCCCGTTTATTTGCCAGATCGATATGGCGGTCAGGCGGCTTGCTTGCCCGGCAGCGCTTTTTTCGACTCGGACTTGCCGATCGCAATGGTGCGGGGCTTTTTGGCCTCGGGAACATTGCGGATCAGTTCGATGTGCAGC
>JAOUMF010000536.1 GCA_029881615.1 Alphaproteobacteria bacterium
GGAATACCCAGCATGGACGAGGCCGCGGCCACGCCTTGTGCATGGTTGCCCGAGGAAAAGGCGACGACACCGGATTTGCGTGCCGCATCGTCAAATTGCGATATGGTGTTGTATGCACCGCGGAACTTGAAGGAACCGGTGCGTTGCAGCGGTTCCGCCTTGATCAGCAAACGATACCCCAACTCTTCGTTCAGAAGCGGTGCCTCAAGCAGTGGGGTACGCACCGCAATACCGTCCAGCCGTCGCGCGGCGGCCTGGATATCCTCGAATGAGATGGCGAAATTTGTCTGTGTCTTACTTGTGCCGGTCAAGGAATTCATTAAGCGCCTCCAACGCTTGTGGTTCGGACAGGCTTAGCGGATGGCCCACGCCCGGTATGGTGACGGCCGTCAGCGCGGGATGTTCGCGCTGCATATGCTCCAGGACGTCGGAACTCAATACATCCGATTTTCCCCCGCGAAAGGCAAGTACCGGCACGCCGCAAAGTGCTCGAAACAGGGCCCATGGCTCGAACTCATGGCGTGCCCTGGCAATGGTCTCGGCCAGGCGCACATCCCAGTCGAAATGCAGCATTCCGTCGTCGCACTCTCGCCAGGTGCCCCGTGCGCCGGCAAGCCATTCCTCGTCGGTTTGATAGGATAGGTTGGGGAACATGCGCTTCATTTCGGTCGCCGCGCTGGCCCAGTTCGGCAGCGGATGGTCCCGTCCGACATAGTTCAGAATGCGTGCCAAACCGCTGTCGCTAACTTGGGGGCCGACATCGTTCAGTATCACCGCCGTGATCGCGGACGGGGCGGCCAGCGCCAGACCCATGGTTAGAAATCCGCCGAAGGAGGTGCCGATAATGACAACGCTATGCAGTCCCGCGACCGTCAACAAATGGCGCACATCGTTGATATGAACCTTCGGATCGTAGTTGGCCGGATTGGAATCGTAGTCCGATTTTCCACGGCCGCGGTAATCGGGACAGATTACCCGCCGTTTCACCGCCAGTCGAGACGCTACCCTGTGAAAATCATGCGAGTTACGCGTTAATCCCGGCAAACAGAGGACAGGAACAGCCGTTGACCGCGGGTCGCCATAGTCGCGATAGTAAAGCGACAGGCCGTCTTCCGCCAGATACCGGTGTTCCCGATAGTCGGCCATGGGTCACCCCAGCCCAAGCAGGCCGGGCAGGGGGGCAAGATTGTCTATTTCCCGGTCCGGTTTGCCGGGGATATGTTCAGGTGGCTGGCCGAAACGGTTTATCCAGACAACGCGAAACCCGAAATGTGAAGCGGCCCAGGCGTCCCAGGCATTCGATGACATGAAGCAGATTTCGCCGGGCGACACCCCGACCCGATCAACAGCCAGTTGATAGACCCTCGGGTCAGGCTTGTAGATACCCACATCCTCGATCGACAGAGCGTGGTCCAGGAGGTCCGTCAGTCCGGCGGAATCGATTGCCGCCTGTAACATGGTTGGTGCGCCATTGGACAGGACGCCGGTCTGCAACCCGCCCGCCTTCAAGGCGGTAAGCATGGCCGGCACTTCTTCATAAGCATCCAGTTCCAGGTACAGGTCCATCAGGCGTTGGCGCATCGCCGGATCGTCAAGGCCGACCGCCGCCATGGCATAGTCCAGCGCATCGCCGGTGACTTGCCAGAAATCTTCATGGGTGCGCATCAGGCTGCGCAGCCAGGTGTATTGCAGCTGTTTCTGGCGCCAGATATCCGACATTCGGTCGGCCTTGTCGCCCAGGTCGCCACGACAGCGCGCGGCGGCGGAATGAACATCGAACAAAGTGCCGTAAGCGTCGAAGATACAGGCGCGGATACCGGAAATTTCAGCCTCGGCCATTGGAGCCTCCCTCGTTTTTGCCAATACCGCCCCGCCAAGGGATTTTCGTCCCGAAACGAGTCGGTGATTGTTATAGCATCAGAGGGCGTGCTGCTGGCTATGGAACAGGCTTTATTTTCCGCTCTTCTTCCGGTCATACCCGGGTAGGCCGCGGGTCAGATCTTCGGGGTGCAGCAGGACAATGCGGTTGTTGTCCAGTTTCCAGCGATAGATAGGCAAGGTTTCGAGGATACGCTGCACATAATTCCGGGTTTCCGAGAATGGGATGGATTCAATCCAGTCGATGGAATCGTCAAGTGAATGACGGGGATCGCCGTTTTCCTCCAGCCATTTGTTGACCCTGTGGGGCCCCGCGTTATAGGCGGCGAGCGCCATGACCATGGATCCCTGGTATTTCGCCAGCATGGAGTCCAGATAGGCGCTGCCCAGGGTCAGGTTATGAAATGGATCGTCGGTCAGGCGGTCTGTTGAATGGCCCTTGATCTTCAGGTTACGGGCTACGTTTCTGGCGGTCGCCGGCATAAGCTGCATCAGTCCACGGGCGCCCGCGCTGCTATGCGCACCCGGGTCGAAAGCGCTTTCCTGGCGTACCAGCGCATGAAGCAAGGCCGCATTCATCGGCAATTCTTCTTCCATGACCATGGTGGGGTAGCCCAGGTCACGCAGTAACACTCCGTTCTGCGATGCACGCCGTGCAATGTAGACTGCAATTTCGGTGCGGCCGGCGTCCCGGGCCAGTTTCGCGGCCTTGACCCATTCCGTCGCTGTCTTGCCGCGCCAGGCGATATGACGCAGTAGCGGGATCAGGGCTTCGTCGTCATCCAGCGCCGCTAGGAAGGCCATC
>JAOUMF010000535.1 GCA_029881615.1 Alphaproteobacteria bacterium
ACGCCTCATGTATTCGCATATGTGATCATGCCGGAAAACAACACAGCGGAAAGCCCGCGCTGGCGGGCGAGCGATCTTCGGGAATTCGCCTTCGACCTTCTGGGCAAGGCGGGAATGGCCGGCGACCGGGCGGCGGTGGTCGCCGACATCCTGGTCGAAGGTGACCTGATGGGTCATACGACGCACGGCCTTCAGCTTCTCGGACCCTATTTGAAGAGCATCGACGCCGGCGATATGACGCTGGAAGGCGAGCCGGAGATTCTCGCGGACAAGGGGGCGGTGCGGTGCATCGACGGGCGTTACCTGCCCGGGCCCTGGCTGGTGGCCCGGGAACTGGAAGTTCTGTGCGAGCGCGCCGCGCAGTACGGTACGGCGACCGGCGTGATCCGCCGCAGCCACCATATAGCGGCGCTGGCCGCCTATCTGAAGCCGGTGACCGACCGGGGCCTCATGGTGCTGCTGAGTTGCTCCGACCCGGAGACATTCACCGTCGCGCCCCATGGCGGGCTGACGCCCTGGTGTTCGCCAAACCCGCTGGCCGCCGGCATCCCGACCGACGGCGCCCCGATTCTGATTGATATCAGCATGTCGACCACGACCAACGGCCTGTCCATGCGGCTTGGCAAGAAGGGTGAGCGTTTGCCCGGGCGCTGGGTCAAGAACGCGGCGGGCGAACCCACCGACGACCCGTCTGTTGTCTTTGCGGACCCGCCAGGGGCGATCATGCCGCTGGGCGGGATCGAATTGGGCCACAAGGGTTTCGCCATGGCGCTGATCGTCGAGGCGATGACGGCCGGTCTGGCTGGCCATGGGCGCGCTGACGGTATCGATCACTGGGGTGCCACCGTATTCATCCAGGTGCTCGACCCGTCCGCCTTCGGTGGCACCGCCGCCTTTACCCGCGAAATGTCGTGGAGCGCCGATTATTGCCGTAACGCTAAAGTGAGGCCCGGCGACCCGGCGGTGCGCATGCCGGGCGAGGGGGCCCTGGCCAGACGCGCCACCGCGCTGGCCGACGGCGTCGAACTCTATCCCGGCATTATGGAATCATTACAGGAATGGGCGGGGAAACTGGGCGTGACCCCGCCGGAACCGCAAGGATAAATCATGAAGATTTTCGTCACCCATAACCCGGAAGACCGGGAGATGTATTTCCACTGGGCCATGGAGCCGCTGGCGAAGCTTGGCGAGGTGGTCCTGAATCCCTTCGACCGTAACCTGACGACCGAGGAACTGATCGAAGCGGCGGCCGGTTGCAAGGTGGTCATCGTGCACCGGGCGACGGCGGCCCCCGCGGCGGTCTTCGACAGTCTTCCGGATATGGTTGCGTTGCTGCGGCCGCAGCTTGATATTCGTACCATCGATGTCGATGCCGCCTCGCGCAATGGCGTGCTGATTGCCAACGCCCCGGCCACATTCGTGCCGTCCACCGCCGAGATGGTATTGGCCCAGATGCTGGCCTTGGCCCGCAATGTCGCCCTCTCGACGATGATCTATCACGAGGGCAGGGAGCCCGAGACCAGGCTGGGTGTTCAACTACGAGACAGCACGGCCGGCATCATCGGCTATGGCGCGATCGGCGAATATCTGGCGGATATTCTGCTGGCAATGGGCATGCGGGTGCTGGTCAGCGATCCCTACAAGACCGTCGACCGGCCTGGCATCGAACAGACCGACCTGGATAGCCTGGTGAAGGAAGCGGACTTCCTGCTTCCGCTGGCGCTGGCAACCAAGGAAACGGAAAATCTGATCGATGCTCGCATCCTGTCGCTGATGAAGCCTGGCGCCTTCCTGGTAAACTGCTCGCGCGGCGACCTGATCGATGAAAAAGCGCTCGAAGAGACATACAAGGCCGGACGCCTGGGCGGGCTGGCGATGGATGTCGGCCGGGCAACCGATCAGCGCCCGTCGCCGCATCTGGCGGAACTACCCGGTGTAGTGGCCACGCCGCATCTTGGCGGGCTCACTGTCCATGCGGCCCGGCCGCAAACCATGAGCCCGGTCGAACAGATCCAGGCTATTCTTGATGGGAAGATGCCGCCGCGCGCGGTGAACCCGGATCATGCCACACGCCTGAAGGCATATTGGAAAGGATAAGAGAAATGGGTTTTCGCAAAATTACGGCCGCGGCGCCGAAACCGAAACTGAAGATGCCGCCGCTTGCCTGCGATACGCACATGCATTTCTACAATGCGAAATTTCCCAGTGCGCCGACCGCGATGATGACACCGGAAGATGCCTGGATCGATGATTACAAGGCGCTGCAAGACTATCTGGGGTTCAAGCGTTTTGTCGCCGTACAGTCCACAACCTATGGCTTGGACAATTCCTGCCACCTCGAGGCGATGGCCGCCTTCGGCGACAATGTGCGCGGTGTATTCGTCGTTAACGACAAGACACCGGATTCCGAACTTGAGATGCTGACCAGGCATGGCGGGGTCGGCGCTCGCTTTCATATGCTGCCTGGCGGCGCCGTCGATTGGGATATCCTGGAGACCGTTGCCGCCCGGGTCCATGAATTTGGCTGGCATATCCAGCTTCAACTCAACGGCCGCGAACTGCCGGAGCATGAGGCGATGCTGAAACGCCTGCCCGGAACGCTGGTTGTCGATCATGTGGGCCGCTTCACCCAGCCGGTAGCGCCGGATCATGAGGCCTTCAAGGTCCTGCTACGCCTGCTGGA
>JAOUMF010000539.1 GCA_029881615.1 Alphaproteobacteria bacterium
CAGTCTTCGCGCAATCCACTGCAAAACCTCCTTCAAATTCGAACATTGTTCCCCGGTTTCGGGCGCCGGTCGGTCGATCATGATAACCGGAATGCCGCGCTGGCGCGCCGCGGTAATTTTACCCACCGTCGCCGCGCCGCCACTGTTGCGGCTGACCAGAAGGTCGATATCCTGTTCTTCCATCAGGCGCAACTCGTCGTCGGCATCGAACGGTCCCCGGCCCACCACCACGAACCCGGGCAGGGCGGTGTCGGGTTCCGGCGTCTCGGCCACCCGCGACATCAGCCATACCCCTTGCACATCCGCGAAGTGCCGTAACTGGCCCGACCCCAGCGCGAGGAAGACTCGCTTGCCCAGGCCCGGCAGCAATCTGGCGGCTACCGCTTCGTCGGCGGCGGCAATCCAGTTGTCGCCGGTTTGCGCCGTCCAGGGCGGCCGCCACAAGACAAGCCGGGCGATCCCGGATGCCTCGCAAGCCGCCCGCGCATTGGCGGAAATTTGCGTGGCATAGGGGTGCGTCGCATCGACAACCATATCAATTTCCGCCTCGTGCAACCAGCGCGCCAGCCCTTCGGCGCCACCGAATCCGCCGGTCCTGACCTTTCCGGGCAAAGGCTGCGGTTCATTCGTGCGCCCGGCCAGCGAGCTGACGATTTCCAGCCCATCCGTGAACTGTTCGCCGGCGGCCCGCGCCAGCGCCGCCGCCTCGCCCGTGCCGCCCAGGATCAACAGCCGCTTCACGATCCCGCCTTGCCGATGATCCGTCCCGCCCTGTCGACCACCAGCAAATCCAGGTCGATGCCGCCCGCCAGCATGGCCAGCGCCACTTCCCGCGCCCGGCGCGCCACCAGGTCGGCCAGCGGCAAATCGCCCGCCTGTTCCAGCACTTGCGCCGCGGTATTCGCCTCGCGCGCCGCCTGCGCCATCTGTTCCGTGCCCCCCAGTTCCAACAGCCATGCCGCCAGTTTGCCGAAATCAACCTGACTGCGCGATGAATGAAGGTCCATGTGACCCTGCGCCAGTTTCACCATCTTGGCGAAGCCCCCGGCGACGGTGACGCGCGGCACCGGATGGTCGCGCAGATATTTCAGCATCCCGCCGGCGAAATCCCCCATATCGATCAGCGCTTCCAGCGGCAGACCGTAATGGGCCCGTACGGTGGCTTCCGATGTCTTGCCGGTGGCCCCCGCCACATGGGCCAACCCGTTGGCTCGCGCAACATCGACGCCCGATCGAATCGACTGGATCCAGGCACTACAGGAATAGGGCACGACGATCCCCGTGGTTCCCAGAACCGACAGGCCGCCAAGGATGCCAAGGCGCGGATTCCAGGTTTTTTCCGCCAGTTTCTCGCCGCCAGGGATGGCGACGGTGATCTCCACATCGCCCGGGGCATCATGTTCCGCCGCGACCGATTCGATAACCGCGCGCATCATCGCCCTGGGCGCCGGGTTGATCGCCGGCTCGCCCGGCGGAATCGGCAGGCCAGCCTTGGTCACCGTGCCGACGCCCTCTCCCGCGCGGAAGGTAACGCCGCTGCCCGGCGCGCCTTGGCGAACCGTTGCCAGCACCAATGCCCCATGGGTCACGTCCGGGTCGTCGCCCGCGTCCTTGACGATGCCGGCAGTCGCGAATCCGTCGCCCGACGCCTTGCGGGCCAGCGCGAAGGATGGTTGGTCGCCGCGCGGCAGAGTGATCGTCACGGGATCGGGAAATTCGCCCGTCAGCAGTGCCTCGAAGGCGGCCCGCGTCGCCGCCGTGGCGCAAGCGCCCGTCGTCCAGCCCCGCCGCAATTCTCCTTCGGGTTTCCTTGACATGGGCCGCAGTCTAAACCCGCGCCGGAGAGCGCGCCAGCGGATAGACGAGAGCGGGCAAGCCGTGTAAAAGCGCTTCATGCACAGCGCTTTCGCCTTTCTGCCCCATGGCGACGTCGGCGGGCTTGCCCTGCTGGCGGCAATGCTGTTGGCCGGGCTGATCGGCGGCGGCACCCATTGCGTCGCCATGTGCGGCCCCTTCGTGCTGGCCCAGACAACGGCGCGGCTGGAATCGGTGCCGGCCGCGCAAATGAGCGAATTTCACCGGCTCGCCGGGGCGGCGCTGGTTCCCTATCATCTGGGCCGCGCCACCACATATATCACCCTGGGCGCGATGGCCGGGGCCGTCGGCCAGACCATCCGTTCGTTCCCCGGCCTGGACTGGGTCGCGGCCGGCTGGCTGTTTTTCGCCGCCGCCATGTTTCTGGCCTATGCGATTTTCGGCAGCGGATTATTCCGGACAACCGCGGCAAAAGAAAGCCGTTGGGGCCGGATATTGGGCAATGTCGCCCGGCCGATGTTCGCCCGCCCCACGGGCATCCGCGGCTATGTGCTGGGCATGACGCTTGGCTTTCTGCCCTGCGGGCTTCTGTATGGGGCGCTGGCGGTGGCGGCCGGCAGTGGCGGCGCGTCTGGTGGCGCGGTGGCAATGGCGGCCTTCGTGATCGGCACCGTGCCCGGACTGGTCGTCACCGGCCTCGCGGGTCATCTGGCGGCGGGACGCTGGCAGCGCATGGCCCGGGTGGCCGCGCCGCTGCTGATGTCGGTGAATGCCGTCATGCTGGCCTGGTTCGCCTGGCGGCTGGTAGCTTGAAGCCATGACGGCACCCGGTATCATTATTTCCGCCCCGGCCAGCGGCCAGGGCA
>JAOUMF010000541.1 GCA_029881615.1 Alphaproteobacteria bacterium
AACATCTGGGCACCCTGACCGTCGAGCCGATGATCAGTCGCGCCGCGCTTTACGATCAGCCGGGGCCGCTGGCCGCGCTGAATGCCGCCACGGCGATGGTTGAGGCCGCGCTGCCGGAACGCGCCCCGCATCCGGAACTGTATTTTTTGTTGGCCGAACTGCTGTCCGATCTGGATGGTCCCGGTTGGGCCGAAGCCTATATTCGTTGGGAACTGCGGTTGCTGGCCGATCTGGGATTCGGCCTCGATCTTGAAAGTTGCGCGGCCACCGGCGGGAATGACGGGTTGGCCTGGGTCTCGCCGAGAAGCGGGCGGGCGGTGTCGTTGTCGGCGGGCGAGCCCTGGCGCGACAAGCTGTTGCCGCTGCCGCCGTTTCTTACCCCGCAAGGCGGCACGCCAGGGATCGGGGATCTGGAAGAAGGGCTGCGTTTGACCGGCTGGTTTCTGGAGCGTCATGTTTTTGCGCCGCAGAACGCGCGCACGCCCGATGCGCGGGAAAGACTGGTTGGGTATCTGCGCGGGCTCGACGCGGGCCATCGAGACATAGTATAAGCGCACAGAATCAGCACCAGATTTGGTAGGAGTAAGGTTATGAGCGGCAGCAATACGGCTGTTGACGGCAATGGTAACGGCGCACAGCCGGCCCAGCTTGCCGACATTTTGCAGGAACGATATCTGGCTTATGCCATGTCGACGATTACGTCGCGGTCGCTGCCCGATGTGCGCGATGGGCTGAAGCCGGTGCATCGGCGGCTGCTGTACGCCATGCGCGAGCTGAAACTGAACCCGGAATCGGGCTTCAGGAAATGCGCCAAGATCGTGGGCGATACGATGGGCAACTATCATCCCCATGGCGATTCGTCGATCTATGACGCGATGGTGCGCCTGGCGCAGTCCTTCGCGGTGCGTTATCCGCTGGTGGACGGGCAGGGGAACTTCGGCAATATCGACGGCGATTCGGCCGCCGCCATGCGGTATACCGAAGCGCGGCTGACCGCCATCGCCCAGATGTTGATGGAAGGAATCGACGAGGACGCGGTCGATTTTCGCGAAAGCTACAGCGGCGATTATGAAGAGCCGGCGGTGTTGCCAGCCGGCTTCCCGAACCTGCTGGCCAACGGCTCGTCGGGCATCGCGGTCGGCATGGCGACCAATATCCCGCCCCATAATGTGGGCGAGGTCTGCGCCGCGCTGTTGCACCTGATCAAGCACCCCAACGCCGCCGTTGAAACCCTGTTGACCCATATGCCGGGCCCTGATTTTCCGACCGGTGGCGAGATCGTGGAATCCAACGAGACGATTCTGGAAGCGTACCGCACAGGGCGCGGCAGCATGCGAATTCGCGCCCGCTGGGAGGTAGAGAACCTGAAGGGCGGGGCCTGGCAGCTGGTGGTTACGGAAATCCCCTATCAGGTACAGAAAAGCAAGTTGATCGAACGGATCGCCGATCTGCTGAACGAGCGGAAGCTGTTGATGCTGGCCGATGTGCGTGATGAATCGACGGAAGAGATCCGCCTGGTGCTGGAGCCGAAAAGCCGCAATATCGACCCGGTAATGCTGATGGAGACGCTTTACCGGCATACCGACCTGGAAACCCGATTCGGCCTGAACATGAACGTGTTGGATGCCGATCACACCCCCCGGGTGATGAATCTGCGCGAGGTGCTGCAGGCTTTTCTGGATCACCGGCATGATGTGCTTAAGCGGCGCGCGGCGCATCGGCTGGGCAAGATCGAACAGCGGCTGGAAATCCTCGACGGTTTCCTGATCGCCTATCTGAATATCGACGAAATCATCCGCATCGTCCGCGAGGCGGACGAACCCAAGGCGGAACTGATATCCCGCTTCAAGCTGACCGAAAACCAGGCCGAGGCGATCCTGAACCTGCGTTTGCGCCGCCTGCACAAGCTGCGCGAAATCGAGATCAAGACCGAGCATAAGGAACTGACCGCGGAGCAGGCGGAATTGCAGGCGCTGTTGGCCGACGAGAATGCCCGCTGGGGCAAGGTGGCCGGGGAAATCCGCGCCATGCGCGACAAACTGGCCAAGGATACGGTTCTGGGCCCGCGCCGCACCCTGATGGGAGAGCCCCCGACCGCGATCGTGGTGCCGTTGGAGGACATGATTGAGCGCGAGCCGGTTACCGTGGTCTGTTCGGGGCGCGGCTGGATACGGTCCTTGCGTGGCCATTTGCCGCCCGAAACGGACCTGAAATACAAGGAAGGCGACGAGGCCCGTTACTTCCTGCATGCCGAAACCACGGACAAGATCCTGATCTTCGCGACCAACGGGCGGTTTTATACGCTCGGTGTGGACAAGTTGCCCGGCGGGCGGGGCTTTGGCGAGCCGCTTAACCTGATGCTGGATCTCGGTAACGAGGAAATTCTCTGCCTCATGGTTCACAAGCCCGGCCGTAAATTGCTGATTGCGGCGGATGACGGGCGCGGTTTCGTGGTCGATGAGGACGGCGTCATCGCGCAGACACGGGCCGGCAAGCAGGTGTTGAACGTATCGGAGAAGGCACCGGCGATTCTCTGCATTCCGGCAGAGGGAGATTCGGTGGCGGTAATCGGCCGGAACCGCAAATTGCTGGTCTTCGGGCTGGACGAGATTCCGACCATGACGCGGGGCAGGGGCGTTATTCTGCAGCGCTATAAGGATGGCGGCCTGTCCGATCTGAA
>JAOUMF010000540.1 GCA_029881615.1 Alphaproteobacteria bacterium
CATTCACTTTCCCGAACGGCATATCCGCGAAGTCCATGATGGCGCGATGGTCAATTATATCATACGCGCCTGCATGGCCACCGAGCCGGAAAAGTCCATTTACCCTTACGTATTCCCGATCCGTAATGCCGCCAGACCGCCCAAGGAGGCGACGATGCGCGCCGGCTATTACTGTATCGACACTTTTACGCCGCTGAATCGTAACGCCTATCTGGCCGCACGTGGCGCCGTTGACTGCGCACTGACCGCCGCCGACCTGGTACTGGAAGGCGCGCCGCTGGCCTACGCGCTGGTGCGCCCCCCGGGCCATCATGCCGAACGCCGCGCCTTCGGCGGGTTCTGCTATTTCAACAATGCCGCAGTCGCCGCGCAATATCTGTCGGGGTACGGCAGCGTCGCGGTACTGGATATCGACTATCACCACGGCAACGGCACTCAGGACATCTTCTACGACCGCAGCGACGTGCTGACGGTGTCGGTGCACGGGCACCCCAGCTTCGCCTATCCATACTTCGCCGGTTTCGCCGACGAGACGGGCCGTGGTCGGGGTGCGGGCTATAATCTGAACATCCCGCTGGCGGAAAATATCACACCCGCCCAACATTCCGCGGCGGTCGCGCGCGCGCTACGCCGGATCGCCCGGCACCGGCCGGACTATCTGGTGCTGGCCGTCGGGTTCGACACCGCAAAGGGAGACCCGACAGGCAGCTGGCCAAACCAGGCAGCCGATTTCGAGGCGCTTGGCCGACAGATCGGTAACGCCGGCTTCAACATGGTGGTGGTGCAGGAGGGCGGCTATCGCGTGCGAACACTCGGGGTCAACGCACGCCGTTTTTTCATAGGCCTTGCCGAGGGAACCGCCGCCGCCCGGGCCCGGCCGCCCCGCCGACCAAGGGAACAAGCGGAAAAACCGGCGCCCGAACTTGAATGGCGCGACACCACGCGCGCCGAGGATGTCGAAGCGGTCGGCGCCATGGTCGCCGCGACCGAGATGTTTTCGGCCGATGAAGTGGCGATCGCCAGGGAACTTGTCGAGGAACGCATTACCCGCGGGCCGGACAGTGGCTACGAGTTCATCTTTGCCGAACTGGCCGGGCGAATGGTCGGCTATGCCTGCTTCGGACCAATCCCCGGCTCGGTGGACCGATGGGACCTGTACTGGATCGCCGTACGGCCCGACACCCAGGGCGGCGGCGTCGGCCAGGAGATCATGAAACGCGCGGAAGCGACAATGATCAACCACGGGGCCAGGCGCATCTATGTGGATACCGAAGATACGGAAAAATACGTTCCAACTCGCAATTTCTACCGCGCAGCCGGGTATCTGAAGGCCGCCGAGCTTCCGGATTTCTATGAAAACGGCAAGGGCAAGGTAATATTCATGAAGGCCTTTTCCTGACAATGGCGGTTCTCAAGATTTCACCTCGCCAGATATTGGGCAAGGGCCGTGGCCTGATAGCCCGCGAAGCGATCGCGGCCGGCGACCTGATCGACGATTCGCCGACAATCCTGCTTTCGGCCGCGGACTGCGACTTGATGGAACGCTCGGCTGTTGGAGATTATTATTTCGCCCATCCTGAGGATTCGGAATCCGGGCTGGTGGTACTGGGCCTGATAAGCCTGTGCAACCACTCCGACACACCCAATGCCGAACTGCGCTGGCGGCACGAAGATGGCGTTGGCTGGGTCGCCGAGCTCTATGCACTGCGCCCGATCGCCGCGACCGAGGAGGTTACTCGACGTTATCGCTGCCGGCCCTGGTTTGAGGTGGCATCCTAAATGCCGGTAAGATCAGTCGACGGATTAATGTGTCGGCTCAAAAGTCTCATATACGATTTCACTGACCGCCAGCAGGGGCTCGCGGGGGATGTCGCCGGCGATAGCGTACCCCATTTCCGGTTCCAGCCAGACGAAAGCCCCGATGCCCTGCATTTCCTGATAGCGGAAAGCGGTTTCCTGGCCGGACGCGTATAGAGAAACATAGACCGTGACACGCCGTCCGGCTTTATCCTCATACAGAAAATGAGCCGCGGGCTCGCCCCCATCGGCCGGCAGCAGCCGCCCACCCACCAGTTTGAAACCGAGCGATGCCAGATCGGGTGTCCGAATGTCATGGCCAAGCCGTTTGGACAACCACTTGACCAGATGCGCCTCCTGATCGGCGAAAACCTCGACCGGATGCAGCACCTCGACCGCATATACGCGATGCGCCGATACCGCTTCCCCGGCAACATGTTGCGAGGCCTCGGTCAGCGCCCGATTGCCCAGCCAGTCATTCGCCAGCCAACCGCCGCCAAGTCCGATCGCCAGCCAGACCACCGAAGCGGCAACGGGCGCCAGCCAGCGGCGCCGGGTATGTCGAGACAAAATGTTCACCGCGCGCAAACGTTCAGGCAGCGGCTCGTCCGCCACGCCACCAAACATATTTCTGATCTCGCGATTCTGGTCGGCATAGGCCGTGGCCCGCGCGGCAAGCCCGGCATCGCCGTCAATCGCCGACTCCACCGCATCGGCGCGGTCGGCATCAAGTAGCCCGTCGACCCAGGCATGGAGCTCCGTTTCTTCGATCACGATCGGCTTATTACTCATTTCACCACCCTTAGCGCCGTCGCGCCCTCATCCATCAGGCGCCGCAGCCGTTCGCGCCCACGCGACAGGCGCGACATCACGGTGCCCTGTG
>JAOUMF010000542.1 GCA_029881615.1 Alphaproteobacteria bacterium
GATGATGAGCAGCGCTGGCGTACCGGCGTACTTATCGGGTCCGGTATCGGCGGCTTGCCGGGAATTTCCGAAGGGTCGGTTACGTTAAGCGAACGCGGTCCCCGCCGGATAAGTCCATTCTTTATCCCGGCCAACCTGATCAATCTGGTTTCCGGCCAGGTTTCGATCAAGCATGGTTTGATGGGACCGAACCATGCGGTGGTAACGGCTTGTGCAACAGGCACCCATGCGATCGGCGACGCCGCACGGTTGATTATGCTCGATGACGCCGATGTCATGGTGGCGGGCGGGGCTGAAGCCGCGATCTGCCGCATCGGGTTTGCCGGTTTCTCGGCCGCCAAGGCGCTTTCAACGTCCTATAACGATACGCCAGAGACGGCTTCGCGTCCCTGGGACAAGGGGCGCGACGGTTTTGTCATGGGTGAGGGCGCCGGAATTGTCGTCCTTGAGGAAATGGAGCACGCCAAGAAGCGCGGCGCCAAGATTTATTGCGAAGTTGTCGGCTATGGCATGTCGGGTGATGCCTATCATGTCACCAGCCCGCCGCCCGATGGAAGCGGTGGTTACCGGGCCATGCAGGCGGCGATGAAACGTTCGGGGCTGAACCTCGAGGACATTGACTATATCAATGCCCATGGCACTTCGACGCCGGTTGGCGACGAGATCGAATTGCGGGCGGTGAAACGCCTGTTCGGCGATGCGGCCAACAAGCTGACCATGTCGTCGACCAAGTCGGCGGTCGGGCATTTGCTTGGTGCGGCCGGCGCGGTGGAGGCGATCTTCTCGATCAAGGCGCTGGAAACCGGAATAGTGCCACCGACACTGAATTTGAACGATCCGTCGGATGGTTGCGATATCGATCTGGCTCCGTTGAAGGCGAAAGAGCGGAAGATTGACGCAGTGCTTTCCAATTCTTTTGGTTTCGGCGGTACGAACGCGTCTCTGGTTGTCTCTCGCTTCAAATGACGGGCGAGCCTGCATCCGGCGGCTTGCCTGCTTTCTTGAAGTCAAAGATATTTATTGCGCTGGTCGTGGTTCTGGCGCTGGGGGTTGGTTTTGCCTTCGGTGCGGTGCGCTGGGCTTTCCAACAGGTTGAGGCGCCGGGCCCGCTGGCCGCGGCGCAAATTCATGTCGTGCCGAAGGGCATGGGCGTAAGCCAGATTGCCCGCGAGATGGAGGCCTCTGGCATTATTGCCGACGAAAAGCTGTTTCGGCTTTATGCCCGATATCGCAAGCTCGATTCCAGTCTGCATGCCGGCGAATACGAATTTCAGCCCGGGGTCAGCATGGTTGATGTCCTGGCCCAACTCGCCGCCGGCAAGACCGTATTACGCTTTGTTACGATACCCGAGGGTCTATCCAGCCGCGAGGCCGCGGCCCTGGTGGCGGCCGCCGAGGGCATGAAGGGAATCGCGGAAGTTCCCCCGGAAGGATCCATTCTTCCGGAGACTTATACTTTCACGCTTGATGAGAACCGTGCGGCGCTGGTTGGGCGCATGCAGGATGCGATGAAGAAGACCCTGGCCGAGCTATGGGCCGGTCGCGCCGAGGGCTTGCCTGTCAAAACGCCGGAAGAGGCATTGGTTCTGGCGTCGATCGTCGAGAAGGAAACCGGGTTGCCGGAGGAACGCCAACGCGTTGCCGCGGTTTTTGTAAATCGTTTGAACCGGGGGATGATGCTGCAGTCCGACCCCACCGTCGTTTACGCTATTACCAAGGGCGAACGAGAGTTGGGCAGGGCGCTTCGGTTCAAGGATCTGGCGGTCAAGGATCCTTACAATACCTATTATACTCGCGGCCTGCCGCCGGGACCGATCTGCAATCCCGGGCGTGAGGCGATCGCGGCGGTGCTGAACCCGATCCAGTCCAAGGAACTGTATTTCGTCGCCGATGGCAGCGGGGGGCATGCGTTCGCCGAAACCCTGGTAGAGCATAACCGCAATGTCGCGAAATGGCGGAAGGTTCAGCAGGAACATCGCCGCCAGCAGCGCCTGCAGCAGCAACAGAATAATCAATAATATCAGCGGTATAGTTTTGGTTTTTTTGGGGGTGTTATAGCCGCCGGGGCAGATATTTGCAGAACCAGGCCAGGCCAGCCATTGCAACGCCGCCGACCAGGAATACGGCGGGTAGTTCGAAGGACTTCAGCAGGATTGCGAACACGCCCGGGGGCGCGGTCTGCGATACCCCGCGGAAGGTGTTGTAGACCGTGGTCATTTCCGGGCGTTCATGGGGATGCACGGCGCGCAGATAGGGTACGTTGCCGGCCGCATCGATGACCCCCGCCGCGAACGCGCCCATCAACAGGGCCACGACCCCTATCTGGCCATCCATCATTGCCACGGCAACGGTAAATCCGCCTGTCGCCAGATAACCACCGACCAGCATGGCGCGCATGCCGTAACGCCTGCCGATGCGAATCCACAACGGCACCATGAAGAAGGTGGCCGTGCCTAGCGACACGATGGCACCCGCCCAGATCTCGCCCAGGCCGGAATTGACCACGTAGATCGGCGCGTAGACGAAATACATCGACCACCAGGCGGAACGCCCCACCGCCAGTCCCCAGGCCAGCCGCAGGCGAGGTTGGTGGAAGAAACGGGGGAGATAATTCAAGGGGTTCGGCGGCGGTTTTTTTGCCGCCGCCACGGCTGGATGGTCGGTCAGCCGCAGATAC
>JAOUMF010000543.1 GCA_029881615.1 Alphaproteobacteria bacterium
TATTTGGACTATACGAATTAAGGCATGCAAAAGGTTCATCTCGTATTTCTCCTGCGCAAAAAAGACAGATTGCGCCGAATATATCAATAAACCGTATCCGACCTAGGTAAACAGCGCTCACCGGCCTACCGCATAGCCCTGCATGCCGCGCGGATTGGCGGCTGCCTTCAGCAAGCCGTTTTCCTTCTTGGCGGCGGTAAGGCGGCCCTCGGACCAGTCCAGGCCGACCTCGACCTCATGGCCGCGGCGGCGCATTTCGCTCACCACGTCGGCGCTCCAGCGGCCTTCCATGACCAGCACGCCGGGGCGCGAGCCACGCGGATAGAACGAGCTGGGCCAATGTTCACTGTGGAATGACGGGATGTCGATGCATTCCTGCAGGTTCAGCCCGTGATGCAGGTGGCGCAAAAGCATGATCAACTGCCATTGGTCCTGCTGGTCGCCGCCGGGCGTGCCGAACGGCATCCAGGCCTCGCCGCCCCGCAGCACGAAAGACGGGGTCAGCGTGGTACGCGGGCGCTTGCCCGGCGCCAGGCTGGCCGGCAGCCCTTCCTGCAGCCAGAACATCTGGGCGCGGCTGCCGAGCGCGAAGCCCAGTTCCGGGATCAGCGGTGAGCTTTGCAGCCAGCCGCCGCTGGGTGTGGCCGAGACCATGTTGCCCCAGCGGTCGATGATGTCGATATGGCAGGTGTCGCCCCTGGTGGAGCCGTCGGGCGAGGTGGGGAGGTCATCGTCGTTGTTGAAGCGCTGCACCGTGGGCTCGCCGGCGCCGGCCACCACCGGGGTGACGACCCGGCCCTCGAGGATGAAATCGGACAGCTTCGGCGTGCGGCCGCCCGGCGAGCCGGGGCGCAGGTCGAGCGAGGCGCGGTCGCCGATCAGGGCGCGGCGTTCGTCGGCATATTCCCTGGACAGCAGGTCGGCCACCGGCACGTCGACGAAATCGGGGTCGCCGTACCAGGCCTCGCGGTCGGCATAGGACAGTTTCATGCTTTCGACGACCGCATGCACGAAGTCGGCGCCCAGCGGGTCCATCGCCGCCACATCCATGCCATCCAGCAGCGCCAGATTCTGCAACAGCGCCGGACCCTGGCTCCAGGGGCCGCATTTGCAAACCGTATGACCGTGATAATCCAGGGTCAGCGGGTCTTCGTAGGTCGCGCGCCAGCCCGCCATGTCGTCGCCGGTCAACACGCCCTTGTGGCGTCCGCCGCTGGCGTCCAGCACCTCGTTGTTACGGCTAAAACCGTCGATTGCCTCGGCGATGAAGCCCTCGGCCCAGATCCGCCGCGCGGCTTCCACCTGTTCGGTGCGGTCGCCCGATGCGGTCTTTGCCTCCGCGATGATTCGCCGCCATGTCGCCGCCAGTGTCTTGTTGGCGAGCAGCGTTCCGGCCACCGGCTTGTTGCCGCCCGGCAGCCATTGGGCGGCCGAGGTCGGCCACTCGGCGCGGAACAGATCTTCCACCGTCTCGATGGTTTCGATGATGCGCGGCACCAGCGGCACGCCGTTTTCCGCATAGCCGATCGCGGCTTCGAAAACTTCTTCCAGGGTCATCGTGCCATGGTCGCGCAGCATCAGCATCCAGGCATCGAAGGCGCCGGGGATGCAGGTGGCGAGCAGGCCGGTGCCCGGCACGATTTCCAGCCCCAGGCCCCGGTAATGCGCGATGGTCGCGCCGGCGGGCGCCGTGCCCTGGCCGCAAATGACCTTGGTTTCGCCGGTTTTCGCCGAATGCATGATCAGCGGCATGTCGCCGGCCGGCCCGTTCAGATGCGGCTCGGCCACCTGCAGCACCATGCCCGTGGCCACGGCAGCGTCGAAGGCATTGCCGCCGCGTTCCAGGATACCCATGCCGGTGGCCGAGGCCAGCCAATGGGTCGTTGCGACGACACCGAAGGTGCCGAGAATTTCGGGGCGGGTGGTGAACATGCCTGGGGAACTCCATATGCGAAAAGTGCCGCGATGTTACTCAGTACGGTCTCCGGCGCAAGCCTGTTTAGTGGAAGTGCCGTGGCGATCGCGGATATCCGGCTTGCGCCGGCGGTCGGAAAAAGGCATTTTCGCGCCTTGCCGTGGGCAAATTGCGCAGCGGCTTTGGGGCCAGGGTAGTTTTTGACATGAACCACAAGAACGATAACCGTATCTATCTTTTCGATACGACGCTGCGCGACGGGGCGCAGACGCAGGGCGTGGACTTTACCGTGGCCGACAAGGTTGCGATCGCGAAGGCGCTGGACGAACTCGGCATCGATTATATCGAGGGCGGCTGGCCTGGCGCGAACCCTTCCGACGATGCGTTCTTCAATGACCCGCCGGTGCTGAAACGTGCTGCGCTGGTGGCTTTCGGGATGACCCGGCGGCCCGGCCGCAGCGCCGAGAACGATCCGGGCCTAGCCCCGCTGTTGACCAGCAAGGCAAGCGCAGTCTGCCTCGTTGGCAAGAGCTGGGACTTCCATGTCGACGTGGCGCTGGAAATCCCGCGCGAGGAAAATGTTTCCATGATCGCCGACTCGATCGCCCTGTCCAATGACCGCAAGGGCGAGGCGATGTATGACGCCGAGCATTTCTTCGATGGCTACAAGGCGAATCCGGATTACGCGCTGCAATGCGTCAAGGCGGCCTACGAGGCCGGCGCGCGCTGGGTGGTGCTGTGCGATACCAATG
>JAOUMF010000545.1 GCA_029881615.1 Alphaproteobacteria bacterium
GCGTCGCTGGGCGCGGTCTGGACCTCCTGCTCGCCGGATTTCGGCGTCCAGGGCGTGCTGGACCGCTTCGGCCAGGTCGAACCCAGGCTGCTGTTCTGCGCCGACGGCTATAACTACAACGGCAAACCCCACGATTCGCTGGGCCGGGTGACGGAAATTCTGACCGGCCTGCCCACGGTCGAGCATGTGGTGGTGTTTTCGCTGCTGGCGAACGAACCGGACGTTTCCGCGGTTCCGAAGGCCCAACGCCTGGCCGATTTCATCGCGCCGTTCGCGGCCGGAGAGATCGAATTCGCGCAGATGCCCTTCAATGCACCGCTCTATATTCTCTATTCGTCGGGCACGACCGGCGTGCCCAAATGCATCGTCCATGGCGCCGGCGGCACGCTACTGCAGCATATGAAGGAACACAGGCTGCATAGCGACGTGAAGCCGGGCGACCGGGTATTCTATTTCACCACCTGTGGCTGGATGATGTGGAACTGGCTGGTCGGCGGGCTGACGCAGCAGGCGACGCTGCTGCTGTATGACGGGTCGCCCTTCCATCCGGACGGCAACGTGCTGTTCGATTTCGCCGACGCCCATGGCATGACGCTGTTCGGCACGTCGGCCAAATATATCGACGCCCTGTCCAAGGCGGGACTGAAACCGATGGATACGCACGATCTTTCGACCGTGCGGACCATGGCCTCGACAGGCTCGCCGCTGGCGCCGGAAAGTTTCGACTACGTCTATTCGAACGTCAAAAAAGACCTCTGCCTTTCATCGATTTCCGGCGGCACCGATATCGTATCCTGCTTCATGCTGGGTAATCCGACGGGCCCGGTCTGGCGCGGCGAGATCCAGGCGGCGGGGCTGGGCATGGCGGTCGAGGTGTTCGACGATAACGGCAAACCCCTGATCGGGGAAAAAGGCGAGCTGGTCTGCTCCCGGCCCTTCCCGCCGATGCCGATCGGCTTCTGGGACGACGCGGACGGCGCGCGCTACCGGGCGGCCTATTTCGATCGCTTCCCCAACGTCTGGCATCACGGCGATTTCGTCGAGCGCACCGAACATGGCGGTTTCATCATGTATGGCCGGTCGGACGCCACCCTGAATCCGGGCGGCGTGCGGATCGGCACAGCGGAAATCTATCGCCAGGTGGAAGCCATCGACGAGGTGGTCGAGGCCATCTGCATCGGGCAGGAGTGGGGCAGCGACGTGCGTGTCGTACTGTTCGTGCGATTGCGCGAGGGCCTGACCCTGGACGACGAACTGCAAGACCGCATCCGCCGGCAGGTCCGCGCCAACTGCACCCCCCGCCACGTGCCGGCGCGCATCGTGCAGGTCGCCGATATTCCGCGCACCAAATCGGGCAAGATTACCGAACTGGCCGTGCGCGACATCGTGCATGGGCGCGCGATCAGGAACAAGGAAGCCCTGGCCAACCCGGAAGCGCTGGATATCTATCGCGACATTCCGGAATTGCGGGAGTAGGCTAGGGGCTCTTCCACCGCAAGGAAGGCCGCCATGGAAAAGAAGACGCAGCTTAGCATCTGGTTTTTCATCCTCGCGATGCTGCTGGTCCTGTTCCTGCAAAGCCTGTGGACCGAGCCCGCATCGGTAGAACACATTCCCTACAGCACATTCCGCCAATATTTGCAGGAAGGCCGTATTGCCGAGGTCGTGGTGTCCGAATCCACGGTCCGCGGCACCCTGCGCGATGCCGGAGGTGGCCCCCGGCAAGTGGTGGCCGTAAGGGTCGAGCCCGGCCTGGCCGACGATCTGGACAAATACGGCGTCGAATATACCGGCACGATCAAGAGCAATGTCCTGAGCAATATTCTGTCCTGGTTCGTGCCGGTCCTGATTTTCTTCGGACTATACATGTTCGTCATGCGCCGCCTGTTCGATCGTGGCGGTTTTGGCGGCGGTGGCGGCGGCGGTTTCATGTCGGTCGGCCAGAGCAAGGCCAAGGTCTATATGGAAACCGACATCAAGGTGACCTTCAGTGACGTGGCCGGCGTCGACGAAGCGAAACTGGAACTGCAGGAAATCGTCGCCTTTCTGAAAAATCCGCAAATCTATGGCCGGCTGGGCGGGCGCGTGCCCAAGGGCGTGCTGCTGGTCGGCCCGCCGGGCACCGGCAAGACCCTGCTGGCCCGGGCCGTGGCGGGCGAGGCGGGCGTACCCTTCTTTTCGATCAACGGATCGGAATTTGTCGAAATGTTCGTCGGCGTCGGCGCGGCGCGCGTGCGCGACCTGTTCGACCAGGCCCGCAAAAGGGCGCCGGCCATCATATTCATCGACGAGCTTGATGCGCTGGGGCGCGCGCGCGGCCTGTCGCCGATGGGCGGCGGGGGCCACGACGAAAAGGAACAGACCCTCAATCAGCTGTTGGCGGAACTGGACGGCTTCGATCCCTCCACCGGGTTGATCCTGCTGTCGGCCACCAACCGGCCGGAAATCCTGGACCCCGCCCTGCTGCGCGCCGGGCGCTTCGACCGTCAGGTGCTGGTGGACCGGCCCGACAAGGCCGGCCGCGTGGCCATCCTGAATATTCATCTGAAAAAGATCCGCATGGCCGAGGATGTCGACCCCGAGATTCTGGCCTCGCTGACGCCGGGCTTTACCGGCGCCGACCTTGCCAACCTTGCCAACGAAGCGGCGCTGCTGGCGAC
>JAOUMF010000544.1 GCA_029881615.1 Alphaproteobacteria bacterium
CAGGCCGCCCCGACTTCCTTGGCTCGTGCGGCCACCCTGGCCGACAGTTCGTTGCCGCCGGCCGCGCTTTCCTCGTCGACATTGCAGATATACAGCATCGGTTTGCCGGTCATCAGCTGCAGCATCTTGAAAGGCTTGCGCTCGCTTTCGTCAAGTTCGGCCTCGCGGGCGGGTCGGCCTTCGCGCAGCAGCGCCAGGGCCTTTTCCATTACCGCGATCTGTTCCTTGGCTTCCTTGTCGCCGCCCTTGGCGCGCTTTTCCAGCGGCGTTATGCGGCGCTCCAGGCTTTCCATGTCGGCCAGCATCAATTCGGTTTCCACCGTTTCGGCATCGCGGATCGGGTCAACATTACCCTCCACATGGGTGACTTCGCCCTCGAAACAGCGCAGCACATGAACGATGGCGTCCACCTCGCGGATATTGGCCAGGAACTTGTTGCCCAGCCCTTCACCTTTCGAAGCCCCGCGCACCAGCCCGGCGATGTCCACGAACTCCAGGAAGGTCGGCAAAATCTGTTTCGACCCGGCCAAGGCCGCCAGCTTGTCCAGCCGTTCGTCGGGCACCGACACCCGGCCGGTATTCGGCTCGATGGTGCAGAACGGATAGTTCGCGGCCTCGGCCGCGGCGGTCTGTGTCAGCGCATTGAAGAGCGTCGACTTGCCAACATTAGGCAGGCCAACGATTCCGCATTTGAAACCCATGAAAAACCCCAATTTTCGAGACGGGGCATTGCTTAGAACATTGCCGCTTTCCGGTCAATCCAGCGGGCCCGCCATTGGCTCAGATTACATTTACTTCTTTCACCAGTTTCCCTTTGGCGAAGCGGTCATAACCGAAGACCGAGACGTCCACCGCCCGTGCCTCGCCATGGATGATCCAGTCGGCGGTGACGCGTCCCACAGCCGGGGTCTGCTGGATGCCATGGCCGGAAAATCCGTTGGCGAACAGGAAGTTGCCGATTTCCGGATGCGGCCCCAGGATCGCGTTCTGGTCGGCAGTGTTGTAGTCGTACAGACCGGCCCAGGCGTCGATGGCCTTTATTTCCTCGAAGGCTGGGACGCGATGGGCCAGTGCCGGCCAGACCCGCTCTTCATACAATGTCCAGTCCATCTCAAGATTGTAGCAGTCTTCGTCCGGATCGTCCGCGGCCGGGGAGATGCCGGCCAGATAGCGCGAGCCCTCGGGACGGAAATAGGCGCCGGAACTGTCGATCACCATGGGACAGCCGGGAAGCGGCGTGCGGCAGTCGATGACGTGGACGAACCGCTTGCGGGGACGCACCGGCAGGTCGATGCCGGCCAGCGCCGCCAGATCGCCCGCGAAAGGCCCCGCGGCATTGACAAGCATGCCGCATTCGATGCGCTGGCCGTCTTCCAGCGTTACGGCGACGACCCGGTTGTTATCGCATTCGATCCCGCCGACCTCGCCCACCGTGTAATCCACGCCCAGGGAAATCGCCTTGCGCCGGAAGGCCTGGAACAGCGAATAGCCGTCGAACCATCCTTCGCGGCCCAGGCCCAGGGATCCGGCCGCAATATCTTCCAGATTCATCCAGGGAAAGCGGGCCGCCAGTTCGTCGCGCGACAGTAACGCGACCTCGGCCCCCGCCATCTTCTGGATTTCATGATTCGATTGCAGGATCGGCAGCCCCGCCTCGCTGGCCAGGAACAGATAGCCGTTTTCCAGCAGCCCCACATTGGCCCGCTCGTCCCTCACCGCCAGTAATTCGCCCGAGCGTTTCAGGAAATCGAAGCTCCAGCCTGAAAGGGCGATGTTGGCCGGCGTCGAATATTGCTGCCGAATGGCGCTGACCGACAGGGCCGAGGACGCGCGCCGATAGCTGGGATCACGTTCGATCACCGCGATCGTGCCGGTGAAATCAGGGTCCGCGGCCAGATGATAGGCAACGGAACTACCCACCCCCGCGCCGCCAACAATTACCACGTCGAAAGATTTTTCCGCCATTGCCCGCCTCCTGTTACCGAATATGTATAGGGGAACGATCAAAGGCGCCAGTCACCCCTCGCATTTTGTGACGAGCCTGTTATATAGGGGGCGGGGGCCTGTAGTTCAGCGGTCAGAACGCACCGCTCATAACGGTGTTGTCGCAGGTTCGAATCCTGCCGGGCCCACCACCCTGCCGCTTTTGTGCAGGGAGACAGTCCTTTTCAGTGACGTTTTTTCCCCCATCAATCCTCCTGTCGGCCGCGGAGTTGTTCGCCGATGTCGCAAGGCGGCGTGCGTGATTCGCTGCGCGCCTGTGCGCGAATCAGGCGGGGCTGTTGCGGCGGGGCACGGCCGGCGATTTCCAGAATCAGCTTTCGCCTTACCGCGCGGGCGAAATCGTCGAATCCCTGCGCCGTGACAACGAAGGCGCCGGGCCCGGTAATCACGCAATTTTCGTAATAGAGATCGAGGTCGGGTATATTGTACCAGGAATACGGACCGCCCCCATTGTCCAGAATCGGCAGGCCGTTGATGGTGATTCCGGCGGCAAGCGCCAGATCGCGCGCCGTCGTCACCAGGATTCCGTCATTGTTCGGTCCGTCACCGGAAATGTCGATGGTGCGCCGCGTGCCCTCGAACCCGTTGTCGACAAACTGCCGCATTCCGAATTCAATGGCGCCGCTGATCGAGGTGCGCATGGCTGCCGCCGGGGG
>JAOUMF010000546.1 GCA_029881615.1 Alphaproteobacteria bacterium
GGGTGCAATTTATCTGTTTATCGCGGCTGTCCGCGTCTGCGTCAAGCACAGGTACGATAACGCTTTACCCATGGCGCGGCGCTGTTACATTCCCGCACCATGGATGCTGTATTGAATGTCGCCCTGCCCGTCTTCGCCATCATGGCCACCGGATGGCTCTCCGGGCATTTCGGCCTGCTCGGACCGCAAGGATCGGAGACGCTGAACCGCTTCGTCTATTACGCGGCACTGCCGGCTTTGTTCCTGGTTTCCATGGCCAAAGCCCCGATCGCCGACATCTTCAACTGGAATTTCATCGGGGCCTTTTTCGGCGCACAGATCGCGACCTTCGCCATCGCCGTGACCGTCGGCAAATTCCTGTTTCCGGGCCGGTTGGCCGAGATGACCCTGCAGGGTCTTTCCGGGATGTTCTCGAACACCGGCTATATGGGGATTCCCTTGCTGATTCTGGCGTACGGCGATGAGGGCATCCTGCCGGCCGCGATTACGACGGTCATCAACGGTGCCCTGAACATGGCAATAGGCATTGCGCTGATCGAAATGGACATGGCACGTAGCGCCGGGCCGCTACACGCGCTACGGGACGCCCTTGCGGGAATGCTGAAGAGCCCCCTGGTGCTGTCGGCCTCCGCTGGATTGGCTTGGTCGGCGACCGGATTGCCCCTGCCCGTTCCGATCGAAAACTTCTGCAGCACCATCGGCGCCGCGGCCTCGCCGACGGCACTGTTCGCCATTGGCCTGTTCATGGTGGGACGGCAAGTAACGGCGGGGCTGGCGGAAGTCAGCTGGCTGGTCTTCCTGAAACTGATCGTCAATCCAGCGATTGCCCTGCTGCTGATCCTGCTTTTCTTTCCGATGGAACCGATCTGGGTCGCATCGGCGGTCATCATGTCAGCCCTGCCGACCGGCGGTTTGGTCTTTATCCTGGCGCAAAAATACGACATCTATCTGCAGCGCTCGACCTCGGCAATTCTGATCTCTACGGTCGTGTCACTGCTGACCCTGTCGGCGGTAATGATCTACTACCTGCCGGGATAACTTATCCCAGCGATTTGCGGGCGATCTCAAAGCTGTCCTTGCTGAGAGCCCCGTGATCCAGAATACGCTGTAGTTGCGCCTTCATCTTTTCCTGGCGCCCATCGTCATGCCGGCGCCAACGGCCGAGCGGCGTAAGCAGGCGGGCCGCCACCTGGGGATTAGTGGCATCCAGTTCCAGCACCCGGTCGGTCAGAAATTCATAACCTGAACCGTCGGCGGCATGAAAGCGCAGCGGGTTGGCCGACGTGAACGTACCGATCAGGGCGCGAACCTTGTTGGGGTTGCTCATGGTGAAGGCGGAATCGCGCATCAATTCCAGCACACGCGCCAGCGTATCGGCGCGCGGCGACGAAGCCTGCACCGCAAACCACTTATCCAGAACCAGCTTGTCGCCGGCCCATTTCTGACGAAAATCCGCCAACGCACGACGGCGATGGGGCGAGTCCCGATGGGCAAGCTGGGTCAGTGCCGCTATTGAATCGGTCATGGTGGTGGCCTCTTCGTACTGGCGCAGGCAGATATCCCCCATTTCGTGGCCGCCGCATTCCATCAGATAAGCGAGCGCGCGATTCTTCAACGCGCGCCGACCGGCCGCGGCCGTATCGGTGGGGTCGGCACTGTTTTCCAGATAGCGTCGATAAGTTTCCAGCAGAGGCTCGCGCAGCCCCTCGGCCACCGCATGAGCCAGCGCCTTGCGCGCCGCATGCACCGCCTCTACATCCACCACGTCCATCCGGTCGGCAATCACGTCCTCGCCGGGCAGGGCCAGCATTTCAGCGGCAAAGGCCGGGTCCAGCGTCTCGTCGGCCAGCGTGCGGCCAAGAGCAACAACAAAAGCCGGGTCAACGGTCGGCTCATTGCCCCGCTGCACCACGCGCACCATGCGCAACAGCAGATCCAGCGCAATATCCTGCGCCGCCTGCCACCGATTGAAAGGGTCGCTGTCATGCGCCATCAGATGCAGGCGCTCTTCTTCCGACAGCGCTTGCTCAACAATAACCGGCGCCGAAAATCCGCGCAGAATTGACGGCGTCGGTCGCTCGGAAATGTCGGCAAAGCGGAAAGTCTGTACCGGTTCCTTGATCTCCAGCACGCGAGTCGACGGCGCATCGGCGCGATCCTCGCCGACCAACCGCAACGGCATGTCGCGGCCTTCGCGATCGATCAATCCAACGGCAACCGGAATATGGAAAGGCTCCTTCGTCTCCTGCCCCGGCGTTGGCGGGCAACTTTGACCAAGCGTCAACTCATAGGTTCCGGCGGCTTCGTCATACCGCCCGGCGGCCTTCAGCTTCGGCGTGCCCGCCTGCACATACCAGTGGCGAAAACGGCTCAGATCAACGCCCGTCGCGGATTCCATCGCGGCGACGAAATCCTCGCAGGTCACCGCCTGGCCGTCATGGCGGGCGAAATAAAGATCCATGCCCTTGCGAAACCCATCGGGCCCCAACAGCGTATGGATCATCCGCACCACCTCGGCACCCTTTTCATAGACCGTGGCGGTATAGAAATTATTGATCTCGATATAGGATTCCGGGCGGATCGGATGGGCCAGCGGGCCGGCATCCTCGGGAAACTGGCGCCCGCGCAGCATCCGCACGTCGCCGATCCGTTTGACCGC
>JAOUMF010000547.1 GCA_029881615.1 Alphaproteobacteria bacterium
CCGGGATGACCCTCGAGGCCCCTGCCGTCGAAGGTGAACGATATGGTTTGCGACCGGTCGATCGCGCCGCCACGGGGAAGGCGTCTGGATTGCCTGCTCATTTCGCGGCCTCTTTTTCCAGCTGGGCCTTGACGCCCGGATGGGCGGGCACGGCCGAGAAGATTTCATGGGTCATGGTATCGCGCTCGACGATCATCCACATGCGGCAACCGCTGTTGTGGTGCCAATATTCCTTGTGCGGTCCGCGCGGATCGTCGCGCAGATAGACGGCCTCGAACCAGGCCTTCTCGTCGGTCGAATCGATCGGCGGATAGGTAACGGTCGCGTCGCCGCCATAGGAAAATTCGGTATGGTCCCGCTCGCCGCAGAAGGGACAGGGTATGCGCAACATTTTTCGGTCCCTCCTTAATGAAGTTTCGGCGTCGGCCCGACGCCTTTTTCATCGATCTGCAGGCCGCGTTCGAAGCGGTCCAGCGTGAACAGCGCGTTCAACTCATGGGGCGCGTCCCTGGCGATGGTCGCGGCGAAACACCAGCCCGAGGCCGGGGTCGCCTTGAACCCGCCATAGCACCAGCCGGCGTTCAGATAGAGCCCGTCCACCGGCGTCTTCGAAATGATCGGCGTGCCGTCCATGGACATATCCATCACCCCGGCCCACTGGCGCAGCAGCCGCACCCGTTTCAGGCAGGGCATCAGCGCCACCGCGCAGCCCGCCACATCCTCGTAGATCGGCAGGTTGCCGCGCTGGGCATAGGAATTATACATGTCCAGGTCGCCGCCGAAGACCATGCCGCCCTTGTCGGACTGGCTGATATAGAAATGCCCGCCCGGCAGCGCGTAGGCGACGACGTAATCCAGCAGCGGTTTCAGCGGCTCGGAAACGAAGGCCTGCAGCTTGTGGGTTTCGATCGGCATCCGCCCAAGCCCGGCCATGGCTGTCAGGCGGCTGGTATTGCCGGCCACCGCGAGGCCGACCTTGTTGGCCTTGATGACGCCGCGCGTGGTTTCGACGCCGGTGACCCGGCCGCCCTCGCGCAGTACCCCGGTGACCTCGCAATTCTGGATGATATCGACGCCCAGGCTGTCGGCGGCACGCGCATAACCCCAGGCAACCGCGTCATGGCGCGCGGTGCCCGCGCGTTTTTGCAGGATCGCGCCCTGGATCGGGAAGCGGGCGCGGTCGGAAAAATCGAGATGGGGCACGCGCTCGCGCACCTGGTCGCGGCTCAACATTTCGGCATCGATGCCGTTCATGCGCATGGTGTTGGCGCGCTTGGCCGCTGCGTCGCGGGCGGCGGGCGAATGGAACAGCACGATCTGGCCGCGCTGGCTGAACATGACGTTGTAGTTCAGTTCGTGGGAAAGCTGCTCCCATAGCTTGACCGAGAATTCGTAAAATTCGGTATTGCCGGGCAGCATGTAGTTGGAGCGCACGATGGTGGTGTTACGCCCCACATTGCCGCCGCCCAGATAGCCCTTTTCCAGGATCGCGACGTTGCGGATGCCGTGCTCTTTCGCAAGGTAATAGGCGGTCGCCAGGCCATGTCCGCCGGCGCCCACGATGATCACATCATAGCTTTCCTTCGGTTCCGGGTCGCGCCAGGCGCGGTCCCAGCCCTTCTGACCGGTCAAACCATTCTTGATTACGTTCCACGCGGAATAGCGTGTCATGGGGGCTCTCCCTGATTCAACAAACGGCGCATCGCGCCATGTGAAAACGACTATGCGCGCGCACCGATTCCCATTTGTCCGCCAACGCCACAAATGCGCCGGTTACCGCCACGTCCGTCGACGGAAATATGTAGTCTAATTTGTGGGCAATTTCTGCTTTTCGGCTCATCCCCTGGCGTCATATACGAAACGGGAGAAGCGTTTCAGCTTCTCCCGTTGGGTTACTTGTTCCAGGCCGTTTGTCGCGGTGATCGGATCAAACCGTTTTACCGCGGTAATCGGCGCCCCGAGACGAATTCATCGCCGCGCGGTTCATGCCGGCTATCGTCAGGGAAGAAGAGAGCGCCGAGTGCACTCCTCCAGGACCGCCTGGCGACAGACCGTGTACTGGGCGTCGTTAATATTCTTTGCCTTACTTGTGGACGGGTTGATATTGCTGAGGCACATCAGCCCATTGGTGTAGTCATCGATGGCGTAAGCCCATTCGTAACCGCCACCGCCCGGCTCCATGCCGAACAAGCCCGCCGCATTGTCGTAGTCCATGCAGGAATCGCTCTGACCGCCGATATCCCCGACTTGCTCGGCCGCCCAGCACGGGCAGGCAACCTTGACGCAAGGCATCGGCGGGTCCGAGGGTTCTTTCAGCTTGTTGTAATTGGCAAGCAGTTGCGTGGAGGAATTATTGCAGCTGGGACTGAACGTTATTTCGCCAGTATCGGGATCCTCAGTCGCTTCGCAGTCCTGCGCCTCGCACATGGCGACACATAGACCCTGTAGCCCCGGCGTCGCGGAGTCCAGGCTGTCGCAAATGCCTTCATTGGCCGGCGTTATGCCGTCCGGTGTCTGGCCAGCCGCCGGCAGGGCGAACATTACCAGAGAGACCCATACCAGGCCCAGAATACGTTTCGTGCTCATAACCTTTGCCCTTCATGCGGTTCCGATGGGGACCGGCGCTTCGGCGCAGCCACCTCCACAT